>JBDTLY010000005.1:0-24050 GCA_039934535.1 Casimicrobiaceae bacterium
ACGCCCGCATAGACGCCGGCAGGCGCTATGATCGAGACGGCCTGCGAAATGGTGACGGTACCGTATCCCGCCGAGTCGAGGACGATGACTTCGCCACCTGCGGACGTCGCCGCAACGGCGGCCGCGAATCCCCGGCAAGGGCTGGCGATCGAGCAAACCGGATTGTCGACGCCATTGCTCGCGACGAACGTTCGTTGCGCGGTAGCAGCGGCGCCAAGCGGAAGGCAGGCGGCAATGCCGAAAACGATCAGGCGACAGCTCGTGGCAGTGGCGAACATCGTAGCTCCTCGCGAAGTGCCGGGATGGCGTCGATATTCTAGTGCAATGAACAACGCCAATCCACGATAGCGTCAGCCCCCCATGTAGGCGCCTCCGTTGATATGCAGCGTGTGCCCGGTCACAAAGCGCCCGCCGGGACCCGCGAGCCACACCACCGCGCTCGCGATTTCGTCCGGACGGCCGCGCCGCCCGAGCAACGTCGTCTGCGTCGCGTGATGGCCAGGGTTGACCGAGGCGCTCGCGCCGCTGCGCACGGTGTCCATCATGCCCGGCGCGATGCAGTTGACCGTGATGGCGTATTCGCCCAGTTCATGCGCCAGTGCGCGCGTGAATCCGCCCAGCGCCGCCTTCGCGGCGACGACATGGGCGCGGTGCGGCGCGCCAGTATGCGAGGTCAGGCCGCCGATCTGGATGACCGTGCCCGCGCCGCTCTTTCGCAGCAGCGGCAGCGCTGCCTGCGTGCAGTGAAACGCGCCGTCGGCGCACACGTCGAACGTCGCCCGCCACTGTTCATAGGTGAGGTCGGCAAATGCAACTTCGTGACGTATCGCGGCGTTGTTGACCAGGATGTCGAGTCGGCCGAAGCGATTCGCCACTGCGCCCAACATCGCATCGACATCCGCGCGCCGCGTGATGTCGGCCACGACCAGCAGCGCCTCGCCACCGTGCGCCATGATCTCGTCGACGACCGCCTGACCCTCATCGCGGCTCGCGCGAACGTTGACCGCGACCTTGGCGCCTGCATCCGCGAGCCCGAGCGCGATGGCGCGCCCGATGTTCCGCCCGGCGCCGGTGACGAGCGCAACCTTGTCCTTCAGCGGTTCCGTGTCCATTCAGCCTCGCAGCACGTTGAGATCGATTCGCGGCGCGGCATAAAGCGCGCGCAGAACGGCGAGCGCCGCGTCGGCGCGGCCGGGGGACCACCCGCCGTAGCGACAATTGGCGGCGAACTTGGCCTCCAGCGCCGCGGGTGTCAGCGGCGCCGCGCGTCCGCCGCGAAAATGGTCCTGGCGCGCCTCGCGCACGTCGTCATTGTGCATGGTCACGCGAACATGGCCCGTGAACTGCCGCGGATACGGGTTCGCGGGATCGACCACATAGCTCACCTTCGACGCGAGCGCGCGCACCTCGGGATCGCGCACCACCGCGTCCTCGTACTCGACGAGCGCGGCGTCGCCGCGCAGCATGCCGACGGCGATCGCGTAGGGAATGCTGAACTTGGCGGCGTAACCGTTGGGCGGATTCCGTTTATCCGCGAGCGGCTCCCACAGACGATGCACGATGCCCTCGGCCGTTTCGCATTCGATCGCCGCCACGTCTTCGGGCCGGACACCTTCCGCCACGAGCTTGCGGGCGCAGTCGATGTACGGATGGGCCATGGTGCCGCACGCATAAGGCTTGAACGCGATGTCGGCGCACAGCCAGCGCTCGCCGATCCCGTCCAGCATGGCGCCGAAGTCGCAGCCGTCGACATTTGCAAACGCGTGGAAAAAACCATGCTCGCCATCGAACAGCGTGCGCGGCCCGGTGAAGCCTTCCTGCGCCATGCGCGCGGCGCGATAGCCGGCCTGCGCCGCCCATCCCGGATGCATGCGCTTGGTCCAGGATCCTTCGGCCAGGTATTCGATGATACCGGACGCCATGCTTCCGGCGATGCCCAGCGCGTTGCACCACTGCGTGGCATTGAGCGACAACGCCGATGCGACGCCGGCCGCCGCGCCGAGCGCGCCGAACACCGCCGTGGGATGGAACCCCGCCTTGTGCACGCGCATGGGCGCGACGAGGCACAGCCGGCACATCACCTCGCAGCCGACGGCGATGCCGCGCGCGACGTCGCGACCCGCGAGGGCGTGTTGCTCGGCGGTGGCGAGAACCGCAGGCACGATCACCGCGCCCGCGTGCACCGGGCCGCCCTCGAATGTGTCGTCGTAATCTTCGCCGTGGGCGGCCGTGCCATTGCACATCGCTGCCGTGGTCACGTCAAAGCCACCCGCATGACCGATCATGGTGCAAACACCCGGCGCCGCACTCGCCCGCAGCACGGATTGCAGGTAATCGGCACTGCGCGCCGCGACGCAAAGACCCGCGACGTCCATCAGCACAGCGTCGCACATTGCGTCCACGGCGGCGGGCAGCGCCGGGGGCATGTCGGCGAACGCTGTTGCCATCCGTTCCGACACGGAGATCTTCGGGAGCACCACGGTTTCGTGTCTCAGTCCGCTTCGATCTTGCTGGCACGGGCGACCGAGCGCCAGTGTGCGGTCTCGTCGGCGATGTACTTGCCGAACTGCGCGGGCGTCATCGGCATTGGCGTGAGCGCCTGCGCGGCAAAGGTGTCGCGCACTTCCTGTGTGGCCAGCAATTTGTTGATCTCTTCGTTGAGTCTCCGCGTGATCGCCTCGGGCATGTTTGCCGGCCCGGCGATGCCATACCACGTTAGGCCGTCAAAGCCGTCGTAGCCGGATTCCTTGAATGTGGGCACGTTGGGCAGCAGCGGGTGGCGCGCGCCGCCGGTCACGGCGAGCGGCTTGAACGCACCGGAGCGCACGTGCGGCATCGCCGCGGCGAGCCCGGGGAAGATCACCTGGATCTGCCCGCTCATCGAATCCGTGAACGCCTGCCCGATGCTGCGGTAAGGCACCATCATGCTCGGCACCCCGGAGGCATGCTTGAATTGCTCCATCAGAAGGTGGTTCAGCGTGCCGACGCCCGACGTGCCGTAGTCGACCTTGCCCGGATTCGCCTTGCCGTAGGCGATGAATTCCTGCAGCGTGCCGACGGGCACGGCGCGCGAGACAACCAGCAGGTTGGGCGTGCCGCCCAGCATCGCGATCGGCGTGAAGTCCTTCACCGAGTCGTAATTGCTCTTTTTCACGGCCGCGTTCGTTCCGTGCGTGGCCACGTACCCGATCATCAGCGTGTAGCCGTCCGGTTTTGCGCGTGCCGTCGCTTGCGCGGCGATCGCCCCGCCGGCCCCTGCCTGGTTGTCGACGATGAAGCTCTGGCCCAGCGCGCGGCCCAGCCGCTCGGCGACGATCCTCGCCACCAGGTCGACGCCACCCCCAGGCGCCTGTGGCGCGATGAGCTTCACGGACCGGGACGGGTAGCCGTCCTGGGCGCTTGCCGGGCCGCTGGCGATGGCCAGCAGCGCGGACAGCGCGGCGGCGCTCATTCCGCGAGCCAAATGCCGAAAGTCGGGACCCGTCATCGTTCCGGCAACGCAGTGGCTGTCGTTTCCCTCTTGGCGATGACGGATATTCTGGCACATTGCCGCCCGCCGACAGGGAACGCGCGCCGCGGGGCGTTTGTCGAATTTTCACCGCGCCCGATTGCTGCGCCGCGAGTAGAATCCGGCTACCGCGTCGGGAATGGAAAGAACCATGAAGCTGATCTGGAAATTCAACCTGGTGCTGATCGGCGTCTTCGTCGTCGGCTTCGTGGCCGCCGGCTACGTCTCCAAGAAGATGCTGATGGAGAGCGCGCGCGAGGAGGTCCTGCAGCATGCGCGGCTGATGATGGAGGCCGCGCTCGCGACGCGCAACTACACGAACACCCAGATAAAGCCGCTCCTCGTGGAGCAACTCAAGACGGAGTTCATCAAGCAGACGATCCCCGCCTACGCGGCGACGGAGCAGTTCAACGACCTGCACAAGACCTACGGCGACTACACATACAAGGAGGCGACGCTCAATCCGTCCAACCCCCGTGATCGCGCGAGCGACTGGGAGGCTGACGTGGTCCAGGCGTTCCGGGGCACGCCGGCGACCACCGAAATCGTCGGCGAACGCGATACGCCCACCGGGCGGGCGCTCTACCTCGCCCGGCCCATCCAGATCAAGAGCGCCGCGTGCCTCGAATGTCACAGCACGGTTGACGTCGCGCCCAAGACGATGCTCGACGTGTACGGCAACGCCAACGGGTTCGGCTGGCAGATGAACGAGATCATCGGTGCGCAGATCGTGTCGGTGGCGATGAACCTGCCGGTCGAGCGCGCCAATCGCGCGCTGCGCGCGTTCCTGATTTCGCTCGCGGTCATCTTCGTCGTCACGATCGTCCTGCTGAACGCAATGCTCTACACGATGGTCATCCGCCGGGTCACGCGCCTTGCCGGCATCGCGGACGCGGTGAGCCTGGGCAACCTCGAGGCCGGCGAATTCCAGTCGCGCAGCAGCGACGAGATCGGCACGCTGACCGACGCGCTCGGGCGGATGAAGACGAGCCTGGTCCAGGCGATGAGGATGCTCGAGAGCTGAGTCCGTCGTCCGGGCCGGCCCGATAGCCATGAGCGAACCCAAGAAACTCGGGAAATACGAACTCCAGAGCGTCCTTGGCAAGGGCGCCATGGGCGTCGTCTACAAGGCGTTCGATCCGAACATCGAGCGCACGGTGGCGATCAAGACGGTGCGCATGGACCTGGTCGATCCGGACCTCATGGACCAGTTCATCGGGCGCTTCAAGAACGAGGCGCGCGCGGCAGGCAGGCTCCACCACCCCAACATCGTCGGCGTCTACGAGTACGGCGAGGTAGACAACGTCGCGTTCATCGCAATGGAGTTCGTCGAAGGCACCGGGCTGCGCGCCCACCTCGATCGCAAGACCCGCTTCGATCTGCCCCATGTCATGTCGATCGTGTCGCAGCTGCTGCTGGCGCTCGACGTCGCCCATGCGCGCGGGGTGGTCCACCGCGACATAAAGCCAGCAAATGTCATCCTGACGCCGGGCGGGCAGGTGAAGGTCGCGGACTTCGGCATCGCGCGCATCGACACGACGAGCCTCACGCAAACCGGCATGGTCATGGGTACCCCTTCGTATATGTCGCCCGAGCAATGCCAGGGTCTCGCGACCGACCACCGCGCGGACCTGTTCAGCACCGGCGTGATCCTCTACGAGCTTCTCACCGGCGAGCGCCCCTTCACCGGTTCGGCAGAGATGATCGCCTACCGGATCTGCAACGAGGCGCCGCGCCCACCGACGCAGGTGGCGCCGGAAACGCTGCCGCCCGCGGTCGACAAGCTCGTCATGACCGCCATCGCCAAATCGCCGGACGCGCGCTTCCAGAGCGCGCAGGCTTTTCTATCCGCCTTGCATGCCGTGGTCGCCGGAACGCCCGGCGCGAGCATTTCGGCGCCCGATGCCACGCAACTCAACGTTGCGACGGGCGGCCGTGAGCTTCCACTGGCGGCGACATGGAACGAAACAACGCTTACCACGGTCGAGCGCGCGCTGACGCGCTTCGTCGGCCCGGTCGCGAAGATCCTGGTGCGCAACGCGGCCGCGCACGCGCACGACGTCACCGAGCTCTATGCGCTCCTCGGCGCGAACATCAGCAACAGCGACGAGCGCCGGCGCTTTGTCGACATGGCCCCGGCGAACGATGGGGCGGGTCACGGAACCGGGACGGGGTCAGGGCCGCACGCATCAGGCGCAAAGGCAACGAGCGGCGGCCACCGGCCCCTGTCAACCCGGGGCACCGGCTCCGCGGCGCGTGCGCCGCTATCGACGCAGCCGCTCGAGGCGCCGTTCATCGATCATACGACGCAGCGGCTTGCGATCTATCTCGGGCCGATTGCGAGGGTCGTGGCGCGCAAGGCGGCCGAACAGGCGTGCACCCGCGACGAGTTCCTGCAGATCGTCGCGGGCCACATCGGCACCCAGGATCGCCGCTCGTTCCTGCGCGAGATGGACTCGAGCGGCGAGTAGCGCGCCGCCTCAGTTTCCTAAACCCGGGGCTCGCCCCGCCCGTTCACCGTGATCGTCGGCCCCGGCGCGAATGCGAGCTGCGCGCGGTGGGTGACGCCGTTGAACACGTAGGTCACGTCCCAGTACGTCGGTTGCGCCGAGCTGGGAACCGCGGCGCATTTCTGCACGTTCTGCGTCGTGACGCCGCCGCCGCGATTGACGTTGGCGCCGACCGCCGCGCCGGTGACGGCGCCGAGCGCTGTCGCAACATCGTTGCCGCGTCCGCTGCCGATCTGGTGGCCGAGGACGCCTCCCAGGATCCCGCCGATGACCGCACCGCCCAAGTTGGGCTCTCCGCCGGTCGCGACCTGCTGCTGCTCCACCCAGCAACGCTGCTCGGGCGGCCCCGTGACGGCGCGGACGGCGACGACGTTCGCCTGGTACAGCGTCTCGCCGTGGCGCGGATAGTACGGATAAGGCGGGGGCGCCGGCGGGGGCGGCGGCGGCGCATAGACGTAGCCGGGCCGCCCTTGCACGCGGCGCATCGACGAGACGACGTTATTGAACGAAAGCGTCGCCAACGACGGGTACTGTCCCGGCTTCAGGACGATGCAGCGGCCGCGAAAATTCGCGTCTTCGCACACCTCCCATTGCCCGCTTTGCACGATCGCCGACGAAGCACGATCGTTGAAGCCGGAACCGTCGAGGTTGTCGACCGGCCCATTGGAGGTGAACGTGCGACCGCGGAATCCTTCCTGCTCGTAGAACGTGACTTGCGCCCTAGCGTGCTGGACGAACACGACGGCAAGGAGGCCGATTGTTGCAAACAGTGCTCTTTTCATGAGTGCTCCGGTTGTCGCTTTGACAGAAGATAATCAAGGGCATTGACCCCACAACGCACGCCGGGTTCGGAGCGTTGACGCGGCCGGGCGCAGTGACACCGGGGGCCCCGGTCGCATCCAGTTTGGGGGCGGGAGCGTAATGATTGGGGAATATGGCTGCCTTTGCGTCTTACGCCGACGTTCCCCCGATTTTGTCGCCCACAAGTCACCTGCCCCAGAGGGGTGCGAGCGACGGGCGCGGATGCCGAATATTCCATATGGATTTCCCGCCCCCGTTAGGCTAACCTCCCTCTCCATCGAATCATGACCCGGCGTTGCCGAGCCGATACCGCCCTCATGCCCTCCACGCGTCCATTTCTTGCCGTTGTACTGCTCACGCTGCTGGCGTCCGGGCCGACCCTTGCCCAGCAGCAGGGGTTCAAGTTCGGGCAGCCGGACGAGGCGGACCGCCAGGAGCAGCTCGACCAGCAGGCGAAGGAAGACCGCATCCGCCAACAGATCACCACCCCTTGCCGGGCCGCGATCAAGGACAAGAAGATCATGGTCCTGATCGGCGAGCGCCAGTCGAACGGGTATATCGCGGCAGAACAGCAGAATTACGGGGCGCATTTCAACGCCATCAACAACCGCCTTCGCTCGCTCGGCCTTCGGACCTACACGCCGGAGGAAATCCGCCGGCAGATCGCGCAGGCCGAGGTCGACGCGTACCTCAAGAACGACCAGGAGGCGATGCTGAGCGCCGCGAAGCGGCTCGGCGCGAGCTTCGTGCTGCGCGGGCTGATTTCATCGCAGGTGATCAAGAATCCGATGATGAACGTCAACCAGGTCGACGTCAGCATGCAGTTCACGCTGTCCGGCAACGGCCGGATCATTTCCGAGACGGAAGCTCATTCGGCCTCGTATGCCGGCGCCAATGTGGCACGGATGGCGCTGACGCTCGTCAACGAGCAGGCGGACGAGGTCGTCGCCACGCTCTACGAGGATTATTGCCGCAAAACGGGTACGCAGGCCAGGAAACCGGCCCCGAAGTAGCCGCTTCGCATTCGCCATTGCAACAACGTCGTACACGGAGGTACTTGCCATGAACCCACGCGCAATGTTCGCCACGCTGCAAACCCTGCTGGGATTGTCCCTGCTGGCGGCCGCCACGGTCGCCTCGGCGCAACCCACGTACGGCAATCCTTCGCCGACCGCCGGCCGCGAAACGTCGCAAAAGGCCAATGCCGCTGCCGACCAGACCATCTACCAGCCGATCACCTACACCAATGCGAACCGGAAGGGCCCGGTGGTGGTTGTGATCCCGGGCGAGATCAAGAGCAACAACGCGACGTTCATGCAGAAGTTCACGTCGAACAACATCGCGGACTTCGGCGAGATCGAATTGTCGAGCGCGAATTTCGGCGTGCTCGAGCGCTCGAACCTCGGCCCGCTGCTCAAGGAATTCGAGCTTGCGTACAACCTCGGCGACCCGGACTCGGCGCGCAAGATGCTGCGGATCGGCAAGCTCAAGACGACCAAGTACGTGGTCAAGTTCGACATCCTGAAGACCGAGCAGGTCGCCTCGGCGCAGTCGGGGTTCGACGGCCGCACGCTGGGGCAGATGGCGGGCCTGCTTGGCGCGTTCTCGGGCTCGCGCGGCGGCGCGGCCGCGGGCGCGGTAGGCGGCACGGCGGTCGGTTCCGTGCATTCGGACGAAGCGACGAGCGTCTGGGTCATCGGCATGCGCTACAAGATCATCAACGCGGAAACCACCGAGCAGGTCGCGACGGGTTACACCGAGGAAAAGATGGAAATCGGCGCCGTGTCCTCCGGCGCGCTGGGCGTCAACAAGTCGCAGCAGGGCGGCGTGTCGCTCGACACGATGGTGCAGCGCCTCGTGCAGAAGTCCGTGTGGGAAATCGACGCCAAATATAAGTAAACGGCGGCTGGAAAAACGACCAGACGCCGGCCCCCTGCCGGCGTCGCCGTTTTGAGGCAGGAGCAACGAATGCCCGACATCGACCATATCGGCAAGTACGAAATCCGGCGCGAGATCGGCCGCGGCGCGATGGGCGTCGTCTACGAGGCTTACGATCCGATGATCAAGCGCGTCGTCGCGCTGAAGACGATCCGCCAGGACCAGCTCTCCGGCGAGGACGCCGTCCAGATGGTCAACCGCTTCCGGCGCGAGGCGCACGCGGCCGGCCGGCTCAACCATCCGAACATCGTGTCGATCTACGATTTCGGCGAGGAAGGCGGCATCTGGTACATCGCGATGGAGTTCGTCCAGGGCCGCGAGCTCAAGGCGTGCTTCGAGGCGAACGAGCGCTTCCGCATTCCCGACGTCGTCAAGATCATGACGCAGATCCTGAGCGGGCTCGACTACTCGCATCGACAGGGCGTGATTCATCGCGACATCAAGCCCGCCAACATTTTCCTGCTCACCGACGGCTCGGTGAAGGTCGGCGACTTCGGCATCGCCCACATCGAGACGTCGAACCTCACGCAGGCGGGCACGGTGCTCGGGACGCCCGCCTACATGTCGCCGGAGCAGATCATGGGGCTGCCGGTCGATGGCCGCTCGGATCTCTTCTCCGCCGGCGTCATCCTCTACCAGTTCCTCACCGGCGAGCGGCCGTTTTCGGGATCGGCCACCACCACGATGCAAAAGGTGCTGAAGGAGGATCCCCTGCCGCCATCCTCGATCAACATCCAGGTGCTCCCGGTGATGGATGCCGTCGTACGCAAGGCGATGGCCAAGAACGCCGACGATCGTTACCAGAATGCCCAGGAGTTCGCCGACGCGCTCGGCGCCGCGGCGTCGACGACGAAGTCGCTCGCCGCGGCGGCGCACGCCGGCAGCTCCGATGCGACGATCATCGTGCCGCTCGACGCCACCGCCGTGAAGACCTTGGCGACCGCCAAGAGCGTCGCCGCGCCCGTCCCGGCGGCAGCTGCGCCCTCGCCGCCGCCGAGCGCGCCTTCGTCTCCTGCCGCACCGGCCGCGAGCGCACCCGCGCGCAATCCCGCCGCGGCCATCGTGATCGGCGCTGTCGTCATCGCGGTCGGCGCCGCGATCTGGTTCGCCTGGCAGCGCATCGGCGGCGGGTCGACCACCGCGCAAGCGCCGGCGCCCGACGCGCCGATGGTGGCGCAGGCGCCTTCGCCCCCGCCCACCGCGCCCTCTACACCGTCTGCGTCTCCCGTGGGCGACCCCGGCACGATCAAGATTTCCGCGGTCGGCCTCATCGACCCGAACGATCCCCGCTACAGCGCCAACAAGTCGCTGCAGCAGGACGAAGCGCGCGCGGACGCGAAGAGCCAGGTCGTCGCCAAGGCGCTGGGCCTGCTCCTCGACACCAAGTCGCTCGACAAGAATTACGACCTGCTGAAAGACAAGCTGCTCGCGAACAGCGGCAACTACATCAAGGCGGTCGTGCGTGAAAGCGAGCCCAAGGTCGGCAAGGACGGCCTGATGTCGGTCACCACCGAGGCCGTCGTCAACGTCAAGGCGCTGCAGAAATCGCTGAACCAGATGTCGCGCGACGAGCGGGTCGAGATGATCCGCGCGAGTGGCGACCCCAAAGTCTCGGTGCAGGTGACCACGCGCGATTCGGAGCAGCCGGAGGCGCCGCCGCAGATTTCGCCCGTGGCGGAAAACATCCTGAAGGAGCGCATCAAGGCGTTCGGCTTCCGGACGTGGGCCGAAGGCGGCGCCGACGGCAACCAGCGCGCCGATTTCGCGGTGCGCGGCGAGGCGAAGATCAAGAAGATGTCGATACGGCTGGAAGCGTCCGGCCTGCCGGTGACGAAATACACGCTGACGTCGTGGACGGTGAAATGCGTCGACCTCGCGACCGGCGAGGAAATCTACTTCAACACCACGCTACCGAAGGGCGTGGGCAGCTGGGCGAGCGAGGAAGAGGCGCTGAAGGCGATCGGCGCGCGGATCGCCGACGAATTCTCGCGCGATTTCTTCCTGCAGCACGGCAACGTGGCGAGCAACAAGGTCACGCTGAGCGTCGAGGGCATGCCGGATGCCGCGACCGAGGACGCGCTGGCGCGCGAGCTCGTCGGATTGCCGAGCGTCATCGCCGTCACTCCCGGCGCGCCCGCGAAGCCGCGCGTCTATGCGCTGCAGCTTTCGGGCAGCGGATCGGCAGGCGACCTGGTCGCCGTCGGCGTGCTGAAGCCGTTGAACGCCATGCTCGGGCAGGCGTGCTTCATGCTGGGCGCGACGAGCGGCGAAACGGTGACGGTGACGTTCGACAAGAGCTGCACGGACGCGACGGTCCTGTCGCGCTTCGAGTCGAATCCGCCGGCGGGACTCTACGGCGCGCCGCTCAGCCGCCAGAAGGGCGTGATCAAGGATCCGGCGACGCTGAAGAAGCTGTCGACCTGATTGTCGCGCCGCTGCGCGGGCCGGCGCTGCGCGTGGTCCCCGCCTACACGTCGCCCGCGATGAAATTGAACACGAGCGTCTCGACGGGATCGGCCTCGTAGGCGTGACCGAAACTGATGTGCCCGCTTTCGCGCAGCATCATCTCCTCGCGCCGCAGCTGAACCTCCGGTTCGCCCTCGACGGTCACGAACGTGCCGTTCGAGCTCTGATCAATCACGACGAACTTGTCGCGGCGGCGCTCGATGCGCGCGTGCTGCCGGGAGGCGAGCCGGTCGGCGATCACGACGTCGTTCTGCGCGTCGCGGCCGATCGTCAGCGTCGTAGCGCCAGGCCCGAGGTCGATCTCGCGCGTGCCGTGCAGCAGCTGGAGCCTCGACACCCGCATTTTCGGGCGCGTCGTCAGCGTGGTGAGCTCGGCGTCGTCGATCCAGAGGAGCTCCATGATGGAGATGTCCTTTTCCTTGCCCTTGACGCTCATCACGTCGACTTCGCGCAGTTTGCCGAGAAGTTCCGGCGAGAGGCCTTCCGCGGTCGACGCGGTCAGGATGACCTGCCCGCTTTTCGCGAGGGCGACCATGCGCGCGGCGACATTGACCGAGTCGCCGAAGACGTCGCCCTGCGATTCGATCGCGGCCCCGCAGTGGACGCCGATGCGAAAGGCGACCCGCAGGTTGCCCTGATGGGCGAGATCGTTCATCCGCAACTGGATCTCGCCGGCCGTGAGGAGAGCGGCATCTGCGGTCGGGAACACGACCATCGCCTCGTCGCCGATCGTCTTGACCACGCGCCCGCCGTGTCCGAGTGACGCTTCTTTGACGAGCGCGAGACAACGGTCGATCGTGGCCAGCGCCTTCGCGTCGCCGAGCTGTTCGTAGAGCCGGGTGCTGCCCGCGATATCCGCGAACATCACGGCGAGGGTTTGTTCGGGGGCGCTCATCGGCGTTGTATCCTTGCGCGGGATCGAAACAGTATACGGGAAAGGATTTCGATGATCACGATTTACCACCTCGACACGTCACGCTCCGAACGCATCGTCTGGCTCATGGAAGAGCTTGGCCTTCCCTACGAGCTCGAGCTCCACCTGCGCCAGCCGAACGGCGCCGCTCCGGATGCGCTGAAGGCGGTTCATCCGCTCGGCAAGGCGCCGATTATCCGCGACGGGGACACGGTGCTCGCCGAATCGGGCGCGATCGTCGAGTACATCGTCAACCGGCACGCGGGCGGCCGGCTGGCCGTGCGGCCCGACGCCGCGGGGTACGCGCGCTACCTCTACTGGCTGCACTTCGCAGAAGGCAGCCTCATGTCGCTCATGATCGTCGCGCTGGTCCTGACGCGCGTTCCCGACGGGGACAAGACGCCGGCCGGAATCCGCGTACTCGCGCGCATGAAGCAGATGCTGGCCTTCGTCGATGCGGAGCTCGCGGACGGGCCCTGGTTCGTCGGCGCGGAATTCACGGCGGCGGACGTGATGATGACGTTCACGTTCACGACGATGCGGCATTTCCTCGACTACGACCTCTCGCCGTATTCAAGCATCGTGGGTTACCTGACGCGGATCGAAGCGCGTCCGGCATACCAAAAGGCCATGGCGCTGGCGGGGCCGAAGGTCGGAATCTAAAGGAGCGTCAACCGCTCCAACCCGCCTTGCGCAGGCCCTAGCCTATACACCCGCTATAATGCGCATCTTGTCGTGACACGCTCGGCTGGCGGACGCGCGGACGATCAAGCAACGCCGTCATGCCATCGGCCGCAGCATCGGCCGGTCCGGCCCTCACCCCTGGAATTACGGATGCGCACTTTGCCGTTCCTGCTCCTTGCGTGCGTATTCGCGCTTGCGTCCCTCGCGGCAGCACCAGAGGCACGCGCGACGGAGACCGACCAGTTCACGCTTCCGCCCGCGCCGCTGGACGACCTCGGGCCGGACTTGGGCGCGATCGTGCTCGACATCCTCCGCGCCGAAGTCGCGCAGCTCAACGTCAAGATCGACGAGCGGATCCAGCTCAATCAACGACCGGACCCGGAAACGTACATCGAATCGGAGCTCGTCAAGCATGTCTACGAGCAAACCGGGGTCGGCCTTCCGGAGTCGACCGTGGAGCGCGCGCTGCGCTACGGCACGTTTCCGGGGCGGAATGTCCGCTTCAAGCCTGCGTACACCGATTCGATCTACGCGTGGGTCGCCGCGCCGTTTCCCCTGTCCCACATGATGACCGACTGCCCGACGATCCGCCTGTATGGCGTCGAACAGGGCACGGACAAGATCGGCCATGTGTTCCAGCAGGGTTACGAGTACTACACGCGGTACGTCGATGCCCGCGCCAGCGGAGCCGACGAGGCAACCGCCATCGCGGGCGCGGTCCAGTACGGCGTCTTGACCGAGCTGGGTTTGTACGGCGTGCTGCTCACCGGCGTGTACTCGAATGGCGACCTCGCCGGCAACTACGCCGGCTTCAAGTTCTACCGCAACCTGTTCCACGAAGTGAAGATCGGCGATGCGACGCTGGCGCCCATCCTCCACCGCGACGGCGCGCACTGGAACGTCGATCCGGCGCGCGCCAATACGGACTTGCTGAAGCCCTACATCAGCGAGCACTTGAACGAGACGTTCAATCCGTCGCGCTATTTTTTCAGCGTCGATCGCCTGCGCAGCCAGATTCACGATCGCTGCGCGAGCTGGATGAAGCAGGTGCCCGAGTTCAACGAGGCCGCCTACCGCGCGCATCTCGAGCGCAACCGGGCGTGGTTCGGTGAGCCCTACGGCTGGGATCTGCCGGACGACAAGGCGATCACGCTGCTCGACTGCTTCGCACCGGCGGCAAATTAGTTCAGCCTCGCCATCAGTCGAACGTCAGCAGGTTGGTGCCGCCGGCATCGATGTTGGTCGCATTGTCGCGCACGATGTTGTTCTTCAGCGTGAAGATCCCGCCACCACTGCTGTGAATGAATCCTCCAAGATTGCCCGAGACCGTGCTGCCTGACACCACCACCTGACCAAGGGCCTGGAATACCGATATGCCGGAGCCTCCATTGGTCGTGATGACGTTGTCGACGGAGTAAACAAGCGAATGCCCGCTGCCCGCGCTGCCGGAGAAGATGCCGTCACCCGAATTGTTCGCGATGACATTGCGGCTTGCATAGACATAGGTGTTCGACCCGGAGTCGTTATCGGCGAAAGCATCGATGCCGATGCCGTTGCCGCTTAACTCGGAATCCGCCACACTGACCCTGACGGCGCCACCGCCCGCGGTCCCTGCCTGTATCCCGGCGGTGAAGTTGCCGACGATCGCGGCCCGCTGCACGGTGACTCGCGTTGGCGTCGCGAGAAAGGTGCCTATCCGAATGCCAAAGCTTCCACCACGTTCGACACGGACGTCGGCGATCGATGCGCTCAATGCTCCCAAAATGTCGATACCAGCAAAACTCATTCCGGAAATGATGCAACGTTCGACGACAAGACTCTTGCCCTGCGTAAAGGCGATGCCGACGCTGCCGCCCTGCCCGTTTATCGTCAGCCCGCGCAACGCGACGTCGATTCCGGCAGCATTTACGGTGATTCCGGTTCCCGACGACACCGTCACGCCGGCGTAAATGCCGGGAGGTGCCACAATCGACACCGATTGCGTGATCGCCACCGGGCCGTAACCGGCGGAGTCCACGACGATGACTTCTCCGGCGGCGCTCGTCTGGCTGATAGCGCGCGTAAATGAGCGGCAGGGTTGTGTCAGCGTGCACGGATTCGTGTCCACGCCGTTGCTGGCTACAAAAGTCCGTTGGGCGGCGGCGAATGCATCGCCAATGCCGGCGGCCATGACCACGGCGCCGAGCGTCATCCTGAAAAACGAGCCTTTCTTCATTGAATAGCCTTCAATTGAAAGAATTGGAGCGCCGTGCGCGCAGGGGACCGGCGCCGATCCGCGATGCGGGCCGCGGCGCCTTCCACGATTTCGCCGGAATTATTTCGGCTGCGGGATGACGCGAATGTAGGGCTTCGGCGATTTCC
The DNA here is from genome assembly GCA_039934535.1 of Casimicrobiaceae bacterium. Taxonomy (GTDB): domain Bacteria; phylum Pseudomonadota; class Gammaproteobacteria; order Burkholderiales; family Casimicrobiaceae; genus CAIWHR01. Next base: position 15,182 of record JBDTLY010000005.1, read on the forward strand.
AGCCCTGCGGATACTTCTGCTTCGCCTCGTCGTCCGACACGGACGGGACGATGATCACGTCCTCGCCCGGCTTCCAGTTCACCGGCGTGGCGACCTTGTGCTTCGCGGTCAGCTGGATCGAATCGAGCAGGCGCAGCACCTCGTCGAAATTGCGGCCGGTGCTCATCGGGTAGGTCAGCATCGCCTTGACCTTCTTGTCCGGCCCGATCAAAAATACCGAGCGCACCGTCGCGTTATCGGCGGCCGTGCGCGGCTGCGTGGCGCTCGCATTGGGGTGGATCATGTCGTAGAGCATCGCCACCTTGAGGTCGCGGTCGCCGATCAGCGGATAGGTCACCGCATGGCCTTGCGTCTCCTCGATGTCCTTCAGCCAGCGCTTGTGGTCGTCCACCGGGTCGATGGACAGGCCGATGATCTTGGTGTTGCGCTTGTCGAATTCCGGCTTGAGACCGGCCATGTAGCCCAGCTCCGTCGTGCAGACGGGCGTGAAATCCTTCGGATGCGAGAACAGGATCGCCCAGCCGTCGCCGATCCATTCGTGAAATTTGACGGGGCCCTGCGTCGTGTCGACCGTGAAGTCGGGTGCGATGTCGCCGATGCGGATTGCCACGATAATCCTCCGTTGGTGTGCGGCGGCCGGAATGCATGCCCGCGGCGCCGCGGAAACGAAAAGTGCGCCCGTCCGGCCGGAAATGCAAGATGCGGACCGGCAATATCGATAGCGCCGCGAAGTTACACGGCGGCGACAGCGGTCAGCGCCCCGAGGGTTTGCGCGCCGCCCTGGTTGTTGCCGTCCACGAGGTTGTCCTGTTCGGTCTTGAGCGTGCCGCCCCCGGATTGCGCAAGGCCGACGCCGGCGTTGCGCGTGATCTGGTTGCCGCAAACCACCGCTATGGCACCGGCACCCATCGCCGCAACGCCGCGCAGCACATTGCCGTCGATCACGCAGTCCGATACCACCGCGGTCGCGGCACCCGCACCCTGGGTCGACACGAGCACGCCGTCCGCGCCGTTGTTGGCGAGGGTGCTCCTGGTGATCGTGAGGTTCGACTTGCCCGCGACCGGCGCGGGAACGGAAACGCTGATGGCGGAATTGCCGTTGCCCGCGATCAGGGCACCGTCGAGCGCCAGGTAGCATTCGGCGCCGGCCGTGCCGTTTTGCACGACCACGCCTTGATTGCCGTTGCGCCCGCTCATGAGCCCCCGCGCGCTGCCATGGGCGCCCGCGAGAACGTTGAGCCCGGTGTTGCCGTTTCCTTCCGTGCTGACGCGATCGAGCGCGAACCGCACGTTGCCTTCGAAGCGGAGACCTTCGGCACAGTGTGCAATCTGCGTGTCGCGGACGTACACCTCGCCGTTCGCGACATCGGCGTGGATGCCGAATTGGGCGAGCCCGGAAATCGCGCAGCCATCGACGTGTACGATCGCGTTTCCGACGTGAATCCCGATCGCGCCGCCCGACCCGCGCAGCGTCAGGCCGCGCAGTGTGACGGTTCCGGCCGTGACGTCGATGCCGGTGCCCGCGGTGACCGTAATGCCGGCGAACACGCCCGGCGGCGCGATGACCGAGACCGACTTGTTGATGGCGACGGCGCCGTAGCCCGCCGAATCGAGCACGATGATTTCGCCGCCCGGATCGGTCTGCGCCAGCGCGGCGCCAATCGAACGGCAGGGTGTACCGAGGCGGCCGTCGTTCGTGTCGAGGCCGTTTGAAGCAATGTACGTGCGCGGGAGCATGACGACCTCCTCAGGTTGTGATCAGGAACGACAGCGATGCGGACATGGTATGCCGACTCGCAGGGGAACAAAAGCCTGCCGCGTGTGGAATATTCGACGGCTCGGCATGGTGCTCGACACGCACGCGGTCACCTTAAAAGCGGCGACTGAAGGGCTAGTCGCTTCGCTTCATCGTGAGCTTCAACATCGGCGCCCAACCGTCCTTGACCTGCGCCTCGCTCAGGACTTCGTAGACGCCGTCACCCATCGGCGTCCAGCGCGAGCGGTAGGTCATCGCCTCGCCCGTCGCGACGAATTGGGTCGCCGGAAACACCAGAGAACCTGCCGTGCTCTCCATTGTTCCGCGGCTCATCCCGCCGAGGTTCTCGAAGTAGAGGTACTCGACGCGCTTGGTCTCCGGGTTCCACAGGTACGTCGTCTCGCCGACGTAATCGGGCCGGCCCGGCACGCGCACGGTGTGAACGTCGCGCAGTGCGCGGCCATCGTAGAGCCACATGAAGCAATGCTCGTCCGTCTGCTTGCCATCCGGGAAAGCCCCCTTCCAGCAGTGCCCGGCAAGAAACGCCATGGGCTTCAGCGGCTCGATGGGCGCCGCGAAGAGCGTGGCGGGAATCGCGAGCACCAGGAACAGGAAATTGCGCATGGGACACCTCCTTCGTTACGTTCGTCGGGACAGGAACTCTTCCGCCGCGGCTTCGCGTTCGAGTTGATCGAAGTAACCGCGCAACTGGTGCACGGAGCGGTCGAAATACGCGACATCGCGATGGGTGCGCGCCTGCATCACGCCGCCTTCCATCGTGGTCAGCACGAACTCCGCAAGCTCATGCCGGTCGAGCGTCTTGGGCAGTCGCGGGCCAGCGGCCACCAGGCACCCTTCGACTGCCGCCGTCCACGCGTCGAAATTCGCCGCCAATGCCACGCGCACCGGAGGGTCGGGCTCGTGAATTTCGAGTGCCAGGCTCCCGATGGGGCATCCATACACGCAGTCCGTCATCACGATGCCCTGCCGATAGCGCGCGAGCAGTGCGAACACCTTTTCGATCGGATCGTCGACACCCTGCCAGGCCGGCGTGAGCAACATTGGGTCGATGCCTTCCCGATAGCGTTCGAGGACCGCGAGGAGCAGGTCCTGCTTGCTCGGGAAGAAGTGGTAGAGGCTGCCGCTGTTGACTCCCGCGGCGTGAAGCACGTCGGCCACGCTCGTCGAGCCGTAGCCCTTGGCCCAGAAAAGCTCCATCGCAGTGTCGACCAGGCGGTCGCGAGTCGAGGACGTCACGTCGTATTGAGGTAGTTGATCGTTCAACCAATACGATACCGACGAGTGTCGACCTTGGCAAGCTCAACGGTGTGACGGAGGGTGGCGCCGGCAGGCGCCCCGGATCATTTCGGCGGCTTGCGCGTCCAGCCGCTCGCGCGCATGCACGCGTCGAACATCCGGTTGTAGGTGCTGTGCGTAGGATCAAGCGGGCCGCGGCCCATGACTTTCTCGTCGGCCTCGGCCTGCTTGTCGCACAGCGCGGCGCCTTTCGCGAATTGCGCCTGCGGTGTGGTTCCCGGGTCGTACTCTTCGACGGTGCGCAGTTCGGTCGACCCGCATCCGGCCGTGGCGAACACGGCCCATGCGAAAATGGGCGGCAGGTTGCGATTGACGGGCATTTTTGGCGCCCCGAGCCTCAGCGTCCGGAGCACCGGATCATAGCAGGGGGCAAGCACCCACGGTCGGCACGAACGATCGCACCCAGGCGGGGTCGAATGGCCGCGTTGAAATGTTTTCGCCTTTCCGCCGACCAATGGGGACGCCCCCCGTATTCCGGGGTGACGCCCGAACAGGAGAACGACCATGCAAGGCAGAAATTTCCGGAGCTTGGCCACCGTCGTGGCAACGCTCGCGCTGGGAGGCATCGCGAACGCCCTGGCAGCCCCCCTCCCGCCGCCCGCCGCCGACATCCCGGCCGCGTCGGCCAAGGGCCCGCAGACCGCGGTATTCGCAGGCGGCTGCTTCTGGGGCGTCGAAGCCGTGTTTCGCCACGTCAAAGGGGTCTCGCGCGCGGTGTCGGGCTACGCTGGCGGCATGGTCGTGAAACCGACCTACGACCAGGTCGGCACGGGCAAGACGGGCCACGCCGAAGCCGTCGAGGTGACCTACGATCCGGCAAAGGTCTCGTACGGACAGCTTTTGGCGGTGTTCTTTTCGGTCGCACACGATCCGACGCAATTGAACCGGCAGGGCCCGGATCACGGCACGCAGTACCGCTCGGCGATCTTTTACATCAACGACGATCAGAAACGCGTCGCCGAGGCCTACGTCCAGCAACTCGACCAGGCCAAAGCGTTCGGCACCCCGATCGTCACGCAGGTGGCGAAGCTGCCGGCCTTCTGGCCCGCCGAGGACTATCACCAGAATTACCTCGCGCTGCATCCGACGCAGCCGTACATCGTCTACAACGACCTGCCCAAACTGGGGGCGCTGCAGAAGGAATGGCCGCAGCTGTACGCGAAGCAGTGACCGCCGTGCCGGGAGAAAGGCGGCGGAACCGGCGATAATGCCGGCCAATGAAAGCGTTTCGCCTGCCGCCCTTCCCGATGCGCGTCGCCGTGACCGTCGCCGTCGCGCTCGCCTTGGCACCGGCGATCTGCGCGGCCGACAATTTCGTCTACCTCGGCTCGCAGCCGGATGGCGCCGAAGTCTACGTCCAGGCGTTGCCAGCGGTGGCCGCCGCGGACGGCAGGCGCCAGGGATGGTTCCGCACAACCCTCAAGAAGCCGCAGCCGATCAACGACGCCAACGGCGAAACACGGCAATATGTCTCCATGCTGGCGTACAACGTCGCCGATTGCGCCAAACGGACGATGGGCGCCGCGGCGATGATCTACCACGACGACAAGCTGGCCGTCGTCGCCCGGTTCGAAATCCCGCCGAAGGAACTCGAGCTTCGCAAGATCAAGGCGAACACGCTGGGGGACTCGATGCTCAACTGGCTGTGCACCACGAAAAAACCGCCGTCGCCGGTCGTGAAATCGCCCGGCACCGACTCGCCGTTCAAGTAGACCGCTGTGTGCCCGTCGGCATGGTCGCCGGCGCTTCCGTCGTCGCACAACCTGAACTGGAATCGCCGATGAACGAACGCCTGTCCCGCACGCTATGCAATCGTCTCGCGCTTTTCGCGGGAGCCGCCACCCTTGTCGCCGGACTCGCCGGTTGCGCGACGGCGCCGGCCGCGGATCCGCGCGCGACCGCCGATCGGTACCAGAAAGTCATCGCGAATCCGGTCCGCACGGATCAGGATCGCCGCATGGATGCGTCGCGCGACCCGGCCGATTTCCTGCCCTTCACCCAGGCGCAGCGGGGGATGATCGCGCTCGACGTTGCGGCGGGCGGCGGATACACGTCGCAGCTGCTCGCCCTCGCGGTCGCGCCCGAAGGCAAGCTGTACGCGCAGACGCAACGCCCCGGACCAACGCTGCAAAAGCGCCTCGCCGACGCGCCGCAGCCCAATTTCATCGTGGTCGAGCGCCCGTTCGAAGACCCGGTGCCGCCGGATGCGCCCAAGCTCGACCTCATCACGATCGTCAACAACTATCACGACATCACGTACCTGCCCGTCGATCGCGCGAAAATGAACCAGCGACTCTTCGCCGCGCTGAAATCCGGCGGCCGCCTCGTCGTGGTCGACCATTCGGGCCGGGCGGGGACGGGCATCACCGAGGGCAAGACCTTGCACCGGATCGACGAAGCCGTCGTGCGCAGCGAACTGCAGCAGGCGGGGTTCGTGCTGCAGGCCGAAGGCAATTTCCTGCGCAACCCGGCCGACGCGCGCACGGATTCGTCCAACGAGCCCAAGGTCCCGACGGACAAGTTCGTGCTGCGGTTCGTGAAGCCGTAGCCAACGCGGCCTGGCCATTCCCATTCAAGAACCGACAGGACGCCATGACCGCTTCGCGCAAGGTGACGTTTTTCCATTCTCCCAACACGCGCTCGACCGGAACCCGGATCCTGCTCGAGGAACTGGGCGCCGACTACGAGCTGCACGCGCTCAACATGAAGGCCGGCGACCAGCGCAAGGCGGACTACCTGGCGGTCAATCCGATGGGCAAGGTCCCGGCGATCCGGCATGGCGACGCGCTCGTGACCGAGCAGGGCGCGGTGTTCATCTACCTCGCCGACCTGTACCCTGAAGCGGGCCTCGCGCCGGCGATCGGCGATCCGCTGCGCGGCCCCTACCTGCGCTGGATGGTGTACTACGGCTCGTGCTTCGAGCCCGCGCTCATCGACCGCTCGCAAAAACGCGAACCCGCGCCGTCATCGACGTCCCCGTACGGCGACTTCGACACCATGCTTAAGACGCTGACGGACAACCTCGCCCGAGGTCCGTACATGCTCGGCGAGCGCTTCAGCGCGGCCGACGTGCTGTGGGGAACGGCGCTCGGCTGGACAACCGCGTTCGGACTCGTGCCGCACACGCCGGTCGTCGACGACTACGTCGCCCGGGTCGGCGCGCGCCCCGCCGCGGTGCGGACGCGCGCGCTGGACGCCGCGCTCGCCGCGACACAGGCGAAGTAGGCATTGTCGGGAACCGGGCGCGCATGGAACGAGGGATGGGCGGCGCATGTCCAATCCGGCGTAGAATCGTTTGTGTGGGCTTCGTGCCACCCCGGCGCCGCCGGGATCACCGAAGCAGGAGCGGCGACATGAACCGTCTGCCATCGACTCCCCGGATCGCGCATCGAATTGGCCGCAGGGTCGGCGCACTTCTGGCAGTGAGCCTGATCGGCCTCGGCGGCGGGAACGCCACCGCCACGCAGGCGCCGATCTACAAGTGCCTCGATCGCAACCTGGGCGTCGTCTACACCGACATCCCGTGCAAGGACGGCGAGCGCATGGATGTGCGCGCCGGCGATGCCGACCCCGCGGCGATGGCGCGGCTTGAACGAGAGCGCGACGCGCTCGACCGCAGCATCACGCAGCGGATCACGGACCAGCGTCGCGCGGCGCTGCAGCGTACGTACGCCCCCGCACCTGACTACTACGCGGGATACGACGAGCATTCCGGCAACGACACCGGCAATTACGCCCCTTATGGCGGGTACGGATACCTGGCCGGGGCGCCGGCGGCGCGTCCGCGCCCCGCGGGCGCGCGCAACGATCACCGCAACGTGCGACAGCGGCCCGTCGTCCCCAACCGGATGGTCGCGCCGCCGCGGTGATTCGTCAGGGCGTCGTGATCGCGGTGGCGCTCGCCGTCAGCGCGTGCATGACTACTTCCATGCCGCCTTACGCGCCGCCCGGAATCGCCGCCGAGCTCGCGCCATCGGGCCCGCTGCGCGCCGCGATCAACTTCGGTAACCCCATCCTCGCCTCGAAGGATCCCGCCAATGGAGAGGCGCGCGGCGTGTCGGTCGACCTGTCGCGCGAGCTTTCGCGACGGCTGGGCGTTCCGCTCGAACTCGTCACGTACGACGCAGCCGGCAAGGTCACGGATAACGCGACAACCGGCGCATGGGACATCGCCTTTGTCGCGATCGACCCGAAGCGCGCCGTTGACATGGACTACACGGCTCCTTACGTGCTGATCGAGGGTGCGTTCGTCGTGCCGCAGGGATCCCCGATCCGTGCGAACGACGAGGTCGACCGCGAGGGCGTGCGCGTGGTGGCGGCCAAGGGCAGCGCCTACGATCTCTATCTTTCGCGCGAGCTCAAGAACGCGACGATCGTGCACGTCGCGAGGTCGCAGGAAGTCGTCGCGGCGATGGTCGCGCGCGGCGTGGATGCGGGCGCCGGTGTCAAGCAGCAGCTCGAAGCGTCCGCGCGCACGACGCCGGGCGTGCGTTTGCTGGACGGACGATTCATGGTGATCCAGCAGGCGATGGCGACGCCGAAGGGCCGCCCGGCCGGCGCCCGCTATCTCGCCGCTTTCGTCGAGGGCATGAAGTCCTCCGGGTTCGTGGATGCGGCGTTGCGCCGCCACGGCATCGACGGCGCCGCGGTCGCCCCGCCGGCCGCGCGGTAAGATAGCGGAACGACCCGAACCGCAAAGGCTCCCGTGCTCGACTCGAAACTGACTCCGCGCCGGATCGTCGACGCGCTCGACCGCGACGTCATCGGCCAGGACGACGCGAAGAAGACCGTCGCGGTCGCGGTCTACGCGCATTTCCGCAAGATCGCGCAGTCGGCGCAGGACGGCGTGCCGATCACCAAGAGCAACGTGCTCATGATCGGACCGTCGGGCACCGGCAAAACGCTGATGTGCGAGACGCTGGCGCGCATACTCGGCGTGCCGTTCGTCACGGCGGAGGCGACCTCGCTCGCCCAGACGCGCTATGTCAACGACGAGATCGAGGCGATCCTGCAGCGCCTCGTCGACAAGGCCGGCGGCGACATCGAAAAGGCGCAGCACGGGATCGTCTACATCGACGAGATCGATAAGCTGAAGGCCGGCAAGGAGCCGCGCGCGGTGTCCGGGGAGAGCGTCCAGCACGCGCTGCTGAAGATCATGGAAGGCTCGCAGGTCAAGCTCCCCGGCGATACTTACGTCGACACGACCAACATCCTGTTCATCTGCGGCGGCGCGTTCGTCGGCCTGGACGACATCATGTCGCAGACGCACGGTTTCGGTTTCATCTCGACCGATAACGCCGACAACAAGCGGATCCTCGACCGGCTCAACACCCGGGTGAAGCCGACCGACCTCTTCGTGTTCGGGCTGATTCCGGAATTCACCGGCCGGCTGCCGATCATCGCGCGCTTCGGCGACCTGACCCGCGAAATGCTGGTGCGCATCCTCCTTGAGCCACGGGATTCGATCTACAGTCAGTTCCAGCAGATCTTCCGCCACGAAGGCGTCGAGCTGACCGTCGAGCGCAAGGTCTTCGAGCAGATTTCGGAAATTGCGATCGAATACAAGACCGGCGCGCGGAGCCTGCGCGGCATCTTCGAGGAGCTCATCTCGCCGATCCTGTTCGTCGTGCCGGAAAACCCCGCCATCCGCAAGGTCGGCATCGCGTCGCTGTTCACCGATCCGGTGTTTGTCACCGACGGTGAAAGGGCGACCGGGACGTAACGCGGCCCGCGAAGGCCCGCCCGGGAACGCATGGCCGAGACCTTCGACGCGATCGTCATCGGCACCGGCCAGGC
>JBDTLY010000006.1:0-21972 GCA_039934535.1 Casimicrobiaceae bacterium
CGTCGGACTGGCCGGCCCGGGCGAGGTCCTGGTCTCGGCGACGGTACGGGACCTGGTCGGCGGATCGGGGATATCCTTCGAGGATCGGGGCGTGCAGGCGCTGAAGGGCGTGCCTTCACCCATCCGGATCCTGGCCGTCGCCGCGTCATGAATACCGTAATCACCGCGCTCATCGCCGAGGACGAACCGCTGCTGCAGCAGGAGCTGGTCGAGGCGCTGGCGCAACTCTGGCCGGAGCTTGCGATCGTCGGCCGCGCCGGCAACGGTTGCGACGCGCTGCGGCTGCTGTCGGAGCATCGCCCGGCGATCCTGTTCCTCGACATCCAGATGCCGGGCCTCACCGGCCTCGACGTCGCGAAGCAATCCGGCGGGCGCGCGCACGTCGTGTTCGTCACCGCGTACGACCAGCACGCGATCGCCGCCTTCGACCAGGGCGCCGTCGACTACGTGATGAAGCCGGTGAGCCTCGCCCGGCTCGCTTCGACGGTGCAACGCCTCAAGGAACGGATCGCGCAGCCGCCCGCGGACATTTCGGGCGTCCTCGCGAGCCTCGCGCTGCGCGGAGGCGAGGCAAGAAGCTACCTGCGCTGGGTCAACGCGTCGGTCGGCGCCACGATCAAGCTCATCACCGTCGACGAGATCTGCTACTTCAAGGCCGACAGCAAGTACACGCTGGTCGTGACGCAGGCCGCCGAGTCGCTGATCAAGAAGCCGATCAAGGAACTGACCGACGAGCTCGACCCGCAGCAGTTCTGGCAGATTCACCGGTCGACGCTCGTCAACGTCAATTCGATCGCCGGGTTGACCCGCGACATCAGCGGGCATCTCAAGGTCAAGCTCAAGCAGCGGCCGGAATTACTTCAGGTGAGCGAGGGCTATACGCATCTGTTCCGGCAAATGTAGTCGTGCATCGCAGCCGTGTACCACAAAACAGGAGGTGAATAATGGAAGCCAAGACATTGTCCCGCCGCGAATTGCTCGGGATCCTGGCCGCGCTCGGCGCCTCGGCGTCCGCGGCAGATGCCTTTGCGCAAGTTGGTGCGATGACGGCCAATGGCGGCAAGGTGATTTTCGAGAACGACAAGATGCGCGTGATCGAGCACGTCGGGAAAACGCGCCTCGGCGTGTGCGGCACCGGCTATCACTCGCATCCGCCGCATCTCACCATCGCCTTGACCGACATCAAGGCGAAGGTAACGCTTCAGGGCAAGGAGCCCTTCATGGCGGAAAACAAGGCGGGCGATCTGTTCTGGGACCCGGGCGGATTCCACACGGTGGAAAATGTCGGCAGCCGTGACGCCAGGAGTTACCTCGTCGAGCTGAAGGCATAGGTGCCATGCCGCCGTCGCGCGCGGGGGGCGTGTTGGCGATGAACGAGATCGACGCCCCGCGGCCAGCCGATCCGGGTTTCCGCCCTCGCCTCGCTGCGCTCGCGCGCGCGCGTTGGTGGCCGATCGTCGCGTTCCTATTGGCGCTCGGCGGGATCGACCTGATCCGGATCTTTTCGCTGCGCGAATTCGGCCCTGGTGGATTCGCCCAGTGGGTCATCAGCGGACTTACGGGATCCGTAATTGCCGGCGGCGGCGGCGTCGCCGGCACGCTGGTGGCCGAAGCGATGGCGTTGCGCGGCGCCACTCGTGGGCTTGTAACCATCGCGCTGGCCTTCGTCGGCACTGCCATCGGGTTCGGGTTCATCGTCGTCGCACTGCCGTCGATGACGCCCGATTCGATCAACCCCGGGGCCGGCGTCACGCTGGACGCATGGGTGCTGCGCGGCCTCTGGTACTACTCGGCGACGGGCCTGTTGCTGGCCGCCTACTTCGCGACACGGGACCGGGATGCCGCAACCGCGCGCCTCGCGCAAGCCGCGGAACTCGAGCGCGGCGGCGTGCAGCGGGCCGTCATGGAATCGCGGCTCCGGGTGATTCAGGCGCGGGTCGAGCCCGAGTTGCTGTTCGACGTGCTGGCCGACGTGCAACGTCTCTATGCGAAAGCGCCGGCGGACGCGGAGGCGCTGCTCGACGACCTGATCGTCTACCTGCGCGCTGCGCTGCCGCAAATGCGCGGCGACTCGTCGACGCTGGCGCAGGAAGCCGCGCTGGCAAGCGCCTATCTCAAGGTCACCCCCGCCGCCCGCGAGGGCACGCTGGCCTATGTAGAACGGATTCCCGAGGCACTGCTCGACCTCCCGTTTCCGCCGATGGTGCTGCTGCCCCTCCTCCACGCGGCCGCGGATGCGCGCGCGCCGTCCATGACGCTCGCCGCCGTCGCGAGAGACGGCGACGATCCCGCGCGGGCGTGGGTCTCGGTGTCGGTTGCCATTCCCGCAGGCACGCGGACGTCGGCTTGGGACGGCGACAGGCTGGCCGCGGTGCGCGAGATCGCCATGAGCTACTTTGGCGAAGGCACGACGCTTACCGTGCGCGGCGATGCGAACGGAACGACGGCCGTGCTGCGCTTTGCGGTGCCGCGGGAAATCTTAGGGTCGGCTGCGGCTCCCGGCGCGGTTCGCGCGATCATCTGATCGCTGCGCACCGTCAGCGGTCGACCTCGTGGCCGGCCTCGATCCACGCATCGATCCCGCCGATGAGCGGCCGCACGCGCTGGAACCCGCGCTGCTTCAGCGCTTGGGCAACTCTCACGGCCGAGGCCTCGTTCGGGCACGCGCAATAGACGATGACCTCGTTGGTCGGCGGAATCGCGAGCAGCTCCAGCTTCATGTTGGTCACGTCGACGGTGATCGCGCCGGGGATGCGACCGGTGACCGACTGCGACAACTTCGAGCGCACGTCGACCACCGTGGTCGGCGTCCCGGCATCCACGAGGTCGCGCAGCTCCTGCACCGTCACGCGGTCCATTTTCAGCTGCCGGATGAAGCGCTGGCGCTGCACCCATTTCATGACGACGTAAATGACAAATGCGGCGACGATGACCATGAGGCCGTACCGGCCCATCGCGGCGAGCACGTCCAGCACGTCGGTGACCGCGTCGCGGAAGAGGTAGCCGAGCGCGATCGCGACGCCGGCCCACAGCGCGGCGCCGATCGCGTCGAACAACAGGAAGCGCCACGGTGATAGCCGGACAATGCCGGCCATCGCGGTGGCGACCGACGCGAATCCCGGAACGAATTTGGCGACCGTCAGCGAGCGAGCGCCCCAGCGCGTGAAGATCGACTCCGTCTGCCGCACGCACGAATCCGGCGACAGCGAAATTCGGCAAAGCGTCCGCAACACGCGACCACCCAGGCGCCGGCCGATCAGGTACCAGCCGATGTCGGCGATCACCGACGCCGCGACCGCGGTCGCAAGAAGTCCGGGGAGCGTGTAGGGGGCGCGCGCGGCAAGCGCACCCGTGACGATCAGGGTCGGGTAGGCAGGCACGGGGAACCCCGCCTGCAGCAGCAGGACATTGACGAACACGAGTGCCAGTCCGTAGTGCTCGATGAGCGTGATGAGATGGCTCATGCCATGACTTTCGGGGATCCGGCCCCTTTATATGACGCCTCGCGGGCGCTTTTCTACCCCATTGGTCGCGGGGAGAACCCGAAGTTTACGGGAGGGGGCCATTCCCGCTATAATTCCGCCCTTCGTGGGGACGTAGCTCAGCTGGGAGAGCGCCGCGTTCGCAATGCGGAGGTCGTGAGTTCGATCCTCATCGTCTCCACCAATTCTTCAAGGCCGACGGCGCACCCGTCGGTCTTGTTGTTTGCGGATCGCCGCGGACACGCAGTTGCAAGTTCGAGCTCTTGGCGGAAAGCGCGTCGTAGGGCGCTAGCGGCCACGCAATGCCAGGTGCTCAATTCCACTCTCAAGTCCTCGGCACAGGCGTGTCCGCCCCCCGGTTCAGGGTGTCGATGAAGCGACCGTATACGAAGACCCGGTTGCGCTGCCTGCCGGTGGTTTCTCGAACTATGGCTAGCTTCTGCAAGCTTTCCAGGGCTTTGGTGACGGTCGGCACAGTGAGCTTGGTCGACCGCGCCAGGGATCCGATTGTCGCCACCGGACGGCGCTGCAGCTGCTGGTGCACGCGCAATGCGGACCCGGCGCCGCGCCCGAGCGCCTGAATGCTGGCGCTGTCGTCCCGAAAGGTCGTCACGAGCGTTTGCGCTGTGGCGACCGCACCGTCGGCCGTCTCGCGCACGGCTAATGCGAAGAACAGCAGCCAGCGCTCCCAATCGCCGTCTTGTCGCACCACGTCGAGCAGGTGGTAGTACTCGTCGCGATGGCGCTTGAGGTAAAGGCTCAAGTAAAGCAATGGTTCACGCAGCAATCCCGCCACACACAGCAAAAGTGTGATGAGCAGCCTCCCCACACGCCCGTTGCCATCGAGGAAGGGATGGATCGTTTCGAATTGCACATGGACGAGCGCGGCCTTGGTCAGCGCCGGCGTGCGCTCTGGTTGGTCGTGGACGAATCGCTCGAGCTGCGCCATACATTCTGGAACGTCCTGCGGCGGCGGCGGAACGAACTGCGCGGTACCCGGACGTGAGCCACCGATCCAGTTCTGCGACGTGCGGAATTCACCCGGTTGCTTCTCGGCACCGCGCCCGACACCGAGGAGGATTCCGTGAATCTCACGGATCAGCCGATTCGAGATCGGAAAGCCTTCACGTACTCGTTTGAGTCCGTGCTCCAGCGCGGCGACGTAGTTCGATACTTCGGTCACATCGTCGAGCGGGACGCCCGGCGTCTCGTCCAGTTCGAAGAGCAACAAATCAGAGAGGGTCGATTGAGTGCCCTCGATTTGCGACGAGAGCACAGCTTCCTGGCGCACATATGTATAAAGAAACAGGTGCGTATCCGGGAGCAAGGTCGAGACGCTGTCGAGGCGTCCGATGGCAACCAGCGCCTGGTCGAGGGCATCGCGAAGCTCCGACTCGAAGGCAACTGCCGGTTGCGGCGGTAATGGTGCCGGGACGAATGCCCGCACCGTCTCCCGGCCGACGGTCGAGATGATCCGCAATTCCCCGGTACGGCCCCGGTTCATAACCTACCTGCGGCAGCCGGGCTACTAAAGGTTGCTTGAATAGCCCAGAGAGTTATTAAAGAAACAGCAGCGTATCTTTAATAAAGAATAGCTGTCAAGGCACCTCCATAAATCGCTATCGAGTTTGACGCGACCACGATCGTGCTCTATGCGACCGTTCTCGGAAGTCTAGGGGGAACGACCGAGATGCGGGCCAAGCCGTTGAAAGAAAGGTGGAATTCTCCACATCTCGCGGTCCGTTTAGTTCCTCCCGCCGCTGAACCGCCCCGGGAATCCAGGAGTCTCCTTGGTGTGAGTTACGCCGCCATGGGTAACTCGGAAAGTTGCTGATAGCAGAGGTCCTCGGCCTCGGCCGGCGGAATGTTCCCGATGGGTTCCAGGAGGCGTTGGTGGTTGAACCAGTGGACCCATTGCCCACGGAAGGCTCGATGCCGGCCTCGGCCAGCCGTTCGGTGTACCGGATACTCGTGTATTGGCTTCCGCGATCCGAGTGCGCCACCAGACGTTGGCCTCCCTCCGGATGGCGCTCGTACAGGGCCCGCTCCAAGGCATCCAGCACGAATTCCGTGTGCGGCGTCGAGGACGCGCGCCAGCCCACGATGCGGCGAGCGAACGCATCAATGATGAAGGCGACGTATACACCGCCCTGCCACGTCGAGACATAGGTGGAGTCCGATACCCACAACTCATTCGGCCGGCTCGCCGTGAACTGCCGGTTGACATGATCCAGCGGGCACGTCGCCGCCGGGTTACTGATCGTGGTGCGCACCGGCTTGCCGCGGTTCACGCCTTGCAAGCCCAAGCGCTGCATCCGGCGCGCCACGGTACAGCGCGCGTCGTCGAAGTGTTCGCGCCCCAGTTGCCGCCAAACCTTGCGCACGCCATAAACCTCGAAGTTCTCCCGGAACACCCGTTGGATCTCCGGCATCAACGCAGCATCACGCTTGGCGCGGTCGTTGCGCAAGTTCGGATCGGCACGGCAGGCGACATGCGCAAAATACGTCGACGGGGCGATCGGCAGGACCTTGCAGATCGGCTCGACCCCGAAACGCTCACGGTGCTGGTCAATGAAGTCGGTCAAGATTTCAGTCGGCAGTCGAGCTCCGCCTGGGCGAAAAACGCGCTGGCCAGCTTCAGGATCTCGTTGGCCCGACGCAACTCGCGAACTTCGCGCTCAATGGCACGAATACGTTCTTGCTCGCCCGTCGTCGTCCCCGCGCGCTTGCCCGCGTCAACTTCAGTCTGCCGAACACAGCGGTCAACACGGACGCCGCGCCTACGGCGTCGCACGCACGCGCTCACTTCGAATCGGGCGCGTGTGCAACCCTTATGCCCTGGGGCTGAGCATCGGTGGTGTTTCTTTCGTCCAGAGGCGAGAGATTGCCGCAAAAACCGTACAGGTGTAGTCTTTTTGGGCCTAGCGAATCGTCGCTGTCACTCCAAAGTGAGAGGAGATCCGAATGTCCATTCTGACAACACGCCGAATTGTGGAACTCATATTGTTGGCAATGACGCTGCCGTCGCTCGCACTCGCAGCACAGCGCACTTTTGTATCCGGTTCGGGAAACGATGCTGCCGCGTGCACTATTGTGGCGCCGTGTCGCTCATTTTCTGCTGCGCTTGCGCTAACTGGTAGCGCCGGTGAAGTAATCGTTCTGGATTCGGCCGGATATGGTCCGGTCACTATTGGCCAATCCGTATCCATCACGGCACCGTCGGGCGTTTACGCAGGGATAACGACGGGTCTCGATGGAATCACTATCAGTGGTCCAAACGTCAAAGTTATCCTGCGCAACCTAGTGATTAGCGCGGGTCACTACGGGGTCTTCGTCACCGCGGGCGCCACAGGTAGTGTCGTCGAGCTTTATTCGCTATCCATTGCCGGCCCCGGTTCACGCGGCATTCGGCATGAGGCCGACTCGCGCCTTTACATCCGTGATACGGCTGTTTCGGGCATGTCCGATTGTTATAGCGCGGACACGCTCACTGGAATTGCAAAAATGACTATCGAACACTCCTCTGCCGCAGATTGCTACCAAGGCTATTTCGCAGGCGGCAACACTCAACTAGTGATAAAGGACTCATCGGCATTCGGTCGTGGGACTGGTGGAGCTTCCGTGAGCTACGCGGGGTTTATTGCTGAAGGGTCGACCATCGCGGGGGGATACATCTCGTGTGAAGGATGCTTAGCTACCAACAACCTCTTTGGCGCCGTCGGAAGCCCCTACGGTGGAGGGAGCGCCTCGGTCCTGCGTATATCAAATTCATCGTTGTTCAAGAACAACGGCGGCGTTGGTCTCTATGGTGGTAGCACAGCAATTTCATTTGGCAACAATCGCATTCGCGATAACGGTCCGACCTATGGAGACGGTAGCTTCTCGCAAACTGTTTCCCCTTACTGATTCCCAGGTACTACGACACATACCTGTTCACTGGAATTCCCCCGGTTCTCCGGACACTACGCTAAGCCCGCTTGAGTCCGTTCGAACTCCATTGGGCTGACCTGCCCGAGCGTCGAATGTCGCCGCCGGGAAATGTAGAACGCCTCGATGTAATCAAAGATATCGGCGCGCGCCGCATCGCGGGTTGCATACGTCTTGCGATGGACCCGTTCTTTTTTCAAAGAAGCTCCGTCGGCTTGCCGCGCCGCCAAAACGCCATCACCAGCGCGTCCAGCACCAGTTGCGCGGTCATAGTCGGCTGCATCGACCAGCCGACCACGCGCCGGCTGAACAAATCCACGACCACGTCCAGGAACAGCCAGCCTTCGCCGGTCCAGATGTAGATGAAGTCCGCCGCTCACTTCCGGTTGGGCGCAGCGGCCGCGAAGTCACGTTCCAGCACGTTGGGCGCGCTAAACCGTGTTGCTCTCCGGCTTTCGCGGAATTCCTGAATCGTCTCGCGCTGGCGAATGCGAAGCGGCGCGGCTGCGGGAAGCCGGCATGACGGCACGAAGCGTTCGAACCAGCGTGATGGCCTTCAATGCCAGTGCGAGGAATCCGTGACCCGAGACCGAACTCTCTTTGACGTTCCCCGCCATTCGCCCGGGCCTGCCACCACGTCGTCCACCAAATTTCTCTGCAATGAATCCGGACGCAGCTGCCAGGAATAGCGCGGTTGGGGACGTCAGTTGCCGACGAAGTTTGCGGTCCAGGGAGGCAGCGCGAAGTTTGACGTCGGCTCGCTGACTGAGGATCTCCAGTTCCGCGCCCGTGATCTTTGCCTTCAACATTGAACTGGACTGCGGGGTCCGCGGGTTTTGCTGCATGAACGGATCTCTTGGCCGTTGCCCTGACCCGAAAACCGGACGCAGGCTGCGGATTGTTGCGGGAAATTCGAGACTCGGAGCTTTGCTACGCATGAAACGGAACAGGATGAAAGCGCCGATGAGATTGAGCGTCACAGCCGCGAACACCGCAACGCTCGGCCTTGCGCCGTTGTCGATCATGATCAGCACCATCACGCCGACCAAGCCCAACCAGGCGGTGACGAACAAGATCGCCGCCGCGACACCGGCAGCAATCATGGTTACCATATTCTGGCCGACGAGCCTCGTTTCGAGCGCGGCCAACTGCAGGTGACTGTGAGTCAAGCCACGCGCCGAATGCCACAGCGCCTTGGTTTGTTCCAGCAACTTCGATTCGCTTTCCGCAGGCGAAGCTGCTTCGGTAGCGCCACCCGCGGTTCCCGATGAGCTCATTGTGTGTCGGTAGAGCCTTAGCGGCTGCTGAGGACGCGGCTGAGGATGAAACCCGCAGCAGCTGCAATGCCAAGCGCGGCTAACGGGTTGCTCCGCACATAGGTAGTGCATTCCTCCATCAAGCGTGCTTGCACGTCCTGCAATTGGGCGCCCTTGGAATCCAGGGTTGCACTGGTTTGAGTGGCGAAATCGGCCATCCTGTCCACCGCTTGATGGGCGCCGGTAGCGATGCGATCGACGGCAGGACGGGCAGAATCGGTCACCCGTTGAATGGCGTCATGAGTGGTTGCTGCAGCTTTATCGATACCAGTTGCCAAATCGCCCTTGCCATCACCGATGGTTGGAATGGTGCGCCCGGTCGTTTCCATGGTTGGTTCCTCTGCAAATGGTTCGGGGTTGGTCGGAAAGCTCTAGTACTTCTTGTTCTCTCGCGCTTCCTCCTTCACTGCCTTGCCTGCACTTTCCACGTCTACCCGCCCCCGCCACCGTGTTGCGGCCCCGTCACCAAGACTGGGGCAGCGAGGGACGATGCAGCACGAGCGGGACTATGCGGTCGCTCACTTCCTTCGTAAAGTATCGGTACGCTCGTACGCACGTAGGCGGCCGACTACATCGGCGAAACGATGCTCGCATCGGCCGAGGTGATCGGCCATCGCACCAGGCGTATGGCCGCTGCTGCCGGCACGGGCGATGACGCAGACGATGGCGGTGGGACGCGCGATGCTGTCGCTCGCTTCCAGTCGCATGGTCCGGCAGTCCGTGGCGCGTCAGAGAACCCTGATGCGCGCGCTCGCAAAGTCAGGCGCGACGGCGACGCAACTCTCCAACACCGTCGCGCACGCCGCCCGCCATGGGCTGAAGCCAATACACTCGCGAGCTACCGCGAACGCAAAACGCCTACGCAAGGCGTAGCGTTCGAAGGCGCCTCGTGAGAACTTCTACCTCAGTCCGAGAAATCCCAGCACAAACAGTACTATGACGACAAAGCCAACGATGTAGACGATGTTGTTCACTTGGTTCTCCGTGGTTTGTACCTGCCTATGCATCGTAGTGCGCCCACCCCGCGCAGTCAGTACGGTATCGCACACAAAACGCCGATGAAACCCGATCGCGGACGGGCCCGAGTGCCAGTGCTGGCAACGCTATTGGAAAACAAGCGCGGCCGTCGGCTTCCGCTACCGCCGCGGTTGCTGCGCCTGTATGGCGATCTCCGCCTGCCGCCGCGAGGTGCGAAGCCATTCGTCTTCAGCAATTTCGTCACCACGCTCGACGGCGTCGTGTCGCTCAACGTCAAAGGCCACGCCAGCGGCGGGGACATCAGCGGCTTCAACGCGCAGGACCGCATGGTGATGGGCCTGTTGCGCGCGGTCGCCGATGCCATTGTCATCGGATCAGGAACGTTGCGCGCCGACCGCCGGCACGTCTGGACGGCGGACGCCATTTTCCCGTCCCTCGCCGACGACTACCGGCGGCTGCGAGCCGCGTTGGGCATGCGCGAGACGCCGTTGAATGTGATCGTCAGCGGTAGCGGCGACATCGATCTGTCCCTCCCGCTCTTCACCTCCGGCAAAGTGCCCTTCATGATCTGCACGACGGCCGCCGGCGCGAAGTCGCTGCGTCGGCAACGAGTGGACAACGTCGATATTCGCACGATGAGAAGCCGCGCCGGCGCGCTTCCGGCGCGGGCGATCCTCGCGGCGGCCTGCGACGCAAGCGGCGGCCACCGCATCCTGGTCGAGGGCGGTCCGCGCTTGCTCGGCGATTTCTACGCCGAGGGCCTGGTCGACGACCAGTTCCTGACGCTCGCCCCGCAGATTGCCGGCCGCGAGACGGGCGACACCCGTTTGAGCCTCGTCATGGGCAAGCAGTTCGCGCCGGCCGACCCGCTGTGGGGGCGCCTCGTCGACGCTCGGCGCGGGAGCAGCCATCTTTTTCTGCGCTATTCGTTCGGACGGTGAGACCAGGTGAAGACTGCAAACGTGTAGGTGCCCGCTTACTTTGGATTCGTGATTTGTGAGGCATTGAAATCTTCGGAAATCGCGCATGCTGCCAGCCACTATCAACGCTTCAAGGAGTGCGCGATGCGTGCGATGTTGATCCTGCTTCCAGCATTGATGAGCAGCTATTCCATGGCGAAGCTGCCCCCTCCTTCCGACGCGGCCAAGGCGTTGGCGGCGGAAACCGCTGCGAAAAACGCGTGGTCGGATAAGGTCGGCCAATACCAGTTGTGCGCGGCCATGGATCGAACCGCGGCGGCCTATCGCAACAGCCTCAAAGCGACAGGGACCCCGGCTCCGACGCCGGTAGAAACAGCGCCCTGCGTGAATCCGGGGCCCTACGCCACGCCTGTCACCCCTTCAGCGTCGAAGCCGCTGGAGGCCGCCGGCGCGCATTCTCCGCCGGGGACTGCGACATCTCCACCCAGTACGAACGCCACGGCCGCCGAAATCGCGGGAAGAAAAAAATAGACGCCTACTTGCCTAGCAGGTGACAAAGATGCCCGCGGCGCCGCGGAACGGCAGGCCCCGGAGCGGAGTGAGCGGCACCGCACAGACTGCCGATGCGCCGCCGCATAGAGTGGCCATCGATCCCCGTCCTGCGCAAAGGTTCGGCGACGTCGAATTGAAAGCGGATGGGGTTGCCCACCCCCAGGTAGCAATCTTCCACCAGGAGATTTCATGGACGCACCCGTCAACACCGTTTCAGACACGCAAGTTCCCGCGCCCGCCGGCGCGCAGATCATCGGCGCCGGAAGTCACGTCGCGCATGGCCCGGGCCCTTACGTCATGGATGCGAAAACGCTGGAAGGCGACGCCGTCGTCAACGCCGAAGGGGACAATCTCGGCGAGATCAAGTCGATCATGCTCGACGTGCAAAGCGGCCGCATCGCCTACGCCGTCCTGTCGTTCGGCGGCTTTCTCGGCATGGGCACGAAGATGTTCGCGCTTCCGTGGTCGGCGCTCACGCTCGACGCGGATGCGAAGCGCTTCGTGCTCGAAGTCGCCAAGGAGCGCCTTGCAACGGCGCCGGGGTTCGACAAGGACCATTGGCCCTCGATGGCCGATCCTTCGTGGGCGTCCGAGGTGCATGCCCACTATAACGTCCGGCCCTATTGGGAACGCGATCAATCGGGAGATCCGGCTTCGCCCCTTGCAGCCAACCCATCCATAGGCGATTTGCGCATGTCCGCGAGTTCCGGAGATTCGAAGCAGTACTGAGCAATATTCGACGCAATTCAGGGCTCCTTGACAGCCAGCGACGCCTCGCGCCGCTGGCTGTTTTTACGTTCCGGACCGCAACTCGCGTCGACGGGCCGATCACAGTTTCCGACTGACAATGCGGCGCGCACGATGATACGATCTGCGCCCATGCCTCCACACGAATTGCGCACATCCGGCCCGAGATCCGGTTTCCGATGGTGCTTCGCCGCGTATCTGCTGCTCGCGGCAGGCGTCGCATCGGCGCAGACGAAGGACGCGGCGCCGAATCCGCAGGAAGCCGTGTTCGCGCAGAACTGCGCGGTGTGCCACAACAATCCGGCGACGCGCGCGCCAGGCCGCGCCTCGCTCAAGGCGATGTCGCCCGCGTTCATCAACGAGGCGCTCACCAACGGGATCATGAAAGCGCAGGGCTCGGCGCTTTCGCCCGCGCAGCGCGTGTCGCTCGCGGAGTAC
Source organism: Casimicrobiaceae bacterium (assembly GCA_039934535.1). Classification (GTDB taxonomy): domain Bacteria; phylum Pseudomonadota; class Gammaproteobacteria; order Burkholderiales; family Casimicrobiaceae; genus CAIWHR01. The sequence goes on from JBDTLY010000006.1 coordinate 12,361, forward strand.
CTGACCGGACAGAAGATCGGCGTGCAGGCGGCGATGGCGGGTCGCTGCACGGGCACGCCCGCGCCCTTCACGCTCGCGGGGCCGTCGTACAACGGCTGGGGCGCCAATCCCGAGAACTGGCGCTATCAGCCGGAGCCCGGCATCCGCGCCGCGGATCTGCCGAAGCTCGAGGTGAAGTGGGCATTCGGCTTCCCTGGCGCCGTCGTGGCGTTCGGCCAGCCGACCGTCGTCGGCAATCGCGTGTTCGTCGGCAGCCAGAATGGGCACGTCTATTCGATCGACGCGCAGACGGGCTGCTACTACTGGGACTTTGCCGCGAGCACCGGCGTGCGCACCGCGATCACCGTCGCCCGCATCGGCGATCGCAATGTCGCGTTTTTTGGCGACCGCCGCGCTCACGTGTACGCGCTCGACGCCGGCACCGGCGAGACGATCTGGAAAGTGACGGCCGTCGATGCGCCGAGCGTGCAGGTCACCGGCGCGCCGGCGCTGTTCGAGGGGCGCCTCTACGTGCCGATTTCGGTCGGGGACGACAGTGCCGCGATCGACCCCAAATACGAATGCTGCAAGGGCCGGGGCGCGGTGGTCGCGCTCGACGCGGCGACCGGCAAGGAGATCTGGACGACCTACACGCTTCCCGAGGCGCGCCCGCAGGGGAAGAACAGCGCCGGCACACAGCTTTGGGGACCCTCCGGCGTCTCGATCTGGGCGACGCCGACTATCGACCGCAAGCGGCGGATGCTCTACGTCGGCACCGGCGACAACCACTCGGCGCCCGCCACCGATACCAGCGACGCCGTCATCGCGATGGCGCTCGATTCCGGAGCAATCGCGTGGACGCGGCAATTGCTGGCGGGCGACATGGGGAACGGCGCCTGCCTCGCCGCCGACAAGACGAATTGCCCCGAGCCGCGCGGCCCCGACTACGACCTCGGCACCTCCGCCAATCTCGTCACGCTTCCGGACGGCAAGCGCCTGCTCACGATCGGACAAAAATCCGGAATGATGTGGGCGCTCGATCCCGACGATCGCGGACGGATCGCATGGCAAACGCGCGTCGGCAAGGGCGGCCTGCTGGGCGGCGTGCAATGGGGCACGGCGACCGACGGAAAAAGTGTGTACGTCGCGGTCTCCGACATTGCGTTTTTCAATCCCGTGCTGGGGCAACCCCTGGTGCCGAACCCGGATGCGGGCGGCGGATTGCATGCGCTTGCGGCCGCGACCGGTGCGACGCTCTGGAGCGCGCCGCCGGCCAAGGCATGCGCGAATCGCAGCAACTGCAGTCCCGCGCAATCGGGGGCGGTCACCGCGACGCCTGAATACGTCCTGTCCGGATCCGTCGACGGCCACCTCCGCGCGTACTCGACCGCCAACGGCGGCGTGCTGTGGGACTACGACACGGCGAAACCCTTCGTCACCGCCAACGCCGTCGCGGCCAACGGCGGCTCGCTCGATTCAGGCGGCCCGACCGTCGCCTGCGGAATGATCTTCGTGAACTCGGGCTACGGCTTGTATGGCGGGCAAGCCGGCAACGTCCTGATCGCGTTCGCGCCGCGCCGCTGACGCCATGCAAATGTCATGCGCCGGCCCGGACGCGCGCGGAACACTTGCATAGACAGGCGGTCTTTTGGCAAGCTCGCATGCTGGGGCGATGAGGGAATGCCATGATCGAGACCGATGCGACACAGGTGCGGGCCGCGGTGCTGGCGGATTACGAGACCGCTTCGAGCCAACTCGACGTGCGCACGCGTGACTGGCTTCGCGCGCATTTGGTCCTGCCGCGGCCCATCGAGCTCGCGCGCAAGACCGACGGCGAGAATACCGAGACGTTCTGGTTGATCACCGACCACACCGGCCGGGAGGACGCGAGCTTTCGCATCGTGTTCGACGACGTCATGCGCCGTTACGGGATCGAGTGCACGATCCTCAACAACATCTGCCTGTTCGCGGGCTTTCGCGCGTCGCTGGTCGACGCCGTCACGGACATAAGGGTCTAGACCTCCCCGCAGCGGAGCGAACATCGTGAGAAAGGCCGCCTCGACGCCCGCGAGCATCGACGAATACATCGCCGCGTTCCCCGCCGATGTCCGAAAGCGGCTGCGGTCGATCAGACGCACGATCCGCAAGGCGGCGCCCGGGGCCGAGGAAAGGATCAGCTACCGGATCCCGGCCTTCACGTTCGGCGGCAACCTCATCTACTTTGCCGCATACCAGAACCACATCGGCGTGTACCCCGGCGCCGCCGCGATCGCGGCAATGAAAGCGGATCTCACGGGCTATCGCACCGCCAAGGGAACAGTTCAGCTACCGTTGGACCAGCCGCTGCCTCTGCCGTTGATCGACAAGCTCGTGCAGTTCAAGATCGAACACAACTCGCGCCGCGCGAAGGGCAAATAACAAACGGGCCAGATTCGATTTCCGGAACAAGGGAAATCGAGCCCGGCCCTACTTTGCCGTGGGTCACCCTGCGTATAGGCGGCTCGTGCGCGGCACGCCGGCCAGCAGGTATTCCATCTGGTCGGCGAGGATGCGCCGGTTGCGCAGGATGAACTGCTCGTGCCGGTTCGGGACATACGGCACATAGATGAGCGGCATGTCCGCCTGCTCCGGCGTGCGGTTCGCCTTCCTGATGTTGCACTTCTTGCACGCGGTTACCGAATTGGTCCACGAATCGCGGCCGCCGCGGGACACGGGGACGACGTGGTCGCGCGAGAGGTCGCGCGACATGTGGCCCTCGCCGCAGTAGGCGCACAGGTGCCGGTCGCGCGCGAACAGCAGCGCGTTGGTGAGCCCGGGCGCGTGCACGAGCCGGCCGGGCACGCTGCCCTTGATCGCGAGGATCGACTTGGTCGCGATGCGCGAGCGCACGCCGTTTTTCTGCCAGCCGCCCCGGAATTCGCGGACCTCGTAGCCCAGCGACCAGGCGACCAGCTGCTTCGCGTGGTAGGTGATCGCCTCCTCGAGCGCGACCCAGGCTTGCGGCAGCCCGGCCATGTCGACGGTGAGTACCAGCGGTTCCATGAGTGTCGGTTTTGCGACGGTTGCGTCTTGCAGCCTGACGGTTCGCCAACCCGAAGTTTGCACTAACTCTGCCTGTTGGCAAAATGGGCCGGTTCGGCCCCCAAAGGAGCATCATGGCCAGAGTCCCCAATTCGACGCGCGCGGGCGTGGTCGCCGCGCTTTTCACCACGCTCCTTTTGTGCGGATGCGGCGGTGGCGGCGGCGGGTCGTCGCCGCCCGCGATGGCCCCGCCCCCTCCACCCGATCCGCTACCGGATCCCCAAATTCGCGTGTCGCATCTCTCGCCGTTCGCGGTCGGCTGCGAGGGCGCCGCCGTCAACGGCTTCCTGTACGCCAATGCCGAGGTCGAGCCGTATGTCGCCGTCAACCCGGCCAATGCCGCGAACCTGATCGGTGCCTGGCAGCAGGACCGGTGGTCGAACGGCGGTGCGAAAGGCGTGCTCGCGGCGTCATCGTTCGATGGCGGCCGCACGTGGGCGCCATCGATGGCCGCGTTTTCGCGCTGCACCGGCGGCACCGCCGGCAACGGCGGCGACTACGAACGCGCGACCGATCCGTGGGTCGCGATCGGTCCCGATGGCACCGCGTACCAGAGCGTGATCGCGTTCTCCGGCCAGACGAGTGCTCCCGGCTCGTCGAATGCCGTCCTCGCCAGCCGCTCGCTGGACGGCGGACGCAGCTGGAGCAGTCCGGTCGCGCTGATTCGCGACGGCGCCGACAACTTCAACGACAAGCAATCGATCGCCGCCGATCCGCAACGGGCGGGTTACGCGTATGCGGTTTGGGACCGACTAATTGGGGAGGACCACGGCCCGACGTATTTCAGCCGCACGATCGACGGCGGGTCGACATGGGAACCCGCGCGGCCGATCTACGATCCCGGTGCGGCGAGCCAGACGATCAACAACCAGACCGTCGTTCTGACCGACGGCGCGCTCGTCACGTTCTTCACGCAATTCGACGACGCCGGCGGCGGCAACGCGACAGCGACGCTCGCGGTCGTGCGCTCCACCGACAAGGGCGTGACGTGGTCGGGACGCATCGTCGTCTCGCCCGTGCAGTCAGTCGGCGCGCGCGATCCGGAGACCGGCACCGTTGTGCGCGACGGCTCGAACCTGGGCGCGATCGCGGCCGGCCCGCACAACGACCTCGTCGCCGTGTGGCAGGATGCGCGGTTTTCCGGCGGCGCGCGCGACGGCATCGCGCTCTCGCGCTCGACCGACGGCGGCCTTTCGTGGTCAATACCCACGCGGATCAATCGTGATCCCGCGATCGCCGCATTCGAGCCGGGCGTCACCGTGCGCGGCGACGGCACGATCGGGGTCACCTATTTCGACTTCCGCAGCAATACGGCAAGTCCTGCCACGCTGCCGACGGACTACTGGATCGCCCGCTCGAGCGACGGCGTCACATGGCGCGAGAGCCGCGTGGCGGGTCCTTTCGATCTCGCGCTCGCGCCGGTAAGCGAGGGCCTGTTCCTCGGCGACTACCAGGCTCTCGTGGCAATCGGCGACCTGTTCGTGCCGTTCTATGCGATCACGACCGGCACCGAGCCGGGAAATCCGACCGACATCTTCGCCTCGCTCGTGGGTTCCGCGGGCGCCGCAGCGCAAGCCGCTCAAGCCGCCGACGCGGACGTGCCGATGCGCGCACCGGCCGCCAACTCGCGCGCCGCCTCACCGCGAGCATCGCGCGCACGATGCTTCGCCGCATTCCGGGATGGACGCCGCGGTGGCTCGACCGCGCCTCGGCCTTCGCGCCTTAAACTTGTCAGTGCGCCATCAGCACCGGCGCCGTCATCGACGCCAGCATCACGCGCGTGACGCCGCCCCAGACAAGCTCGGTGAGGCGCGGACGGCTATAGGCGCCCATCACGATCAGGTCGGCGCCGACATCGGCGGCCTGCGACAGCAATAGCTCGCCGGCATCGATGTCCGCTGCCGGGATCCGCTGCACGATCGCGTCGATCCCGTGGCGGGCGAGGAACGCCTTCAGCTGCGCGTCGGTGAAGCGCTCGTTCGCGGTGTCGTCGGCCAACGGCGTGACGGCGGTCGCGATCACCTTCTTCGCGTTCTTGAGGAGCGGCAGCGCGTCGGCGACGGCCCGCGCCGATTCGCGCGAATCCTTCCACGCGATCAGCACGCGCTCGCCGATGGTCGGAAAGTCGCCCACCGACGGCACGAACAGCACCGGACGGCCGCAGCGCATCACGACGGCGTTGGCGAGCTCGCTTGCGAAAGCCTCGCGCGGGTCGTCACGCGGCGGCTGCCCGAGGATCGCCAGGTCCGAATGCCGCGCACGCAATACCGCGGCGCCGATCGCGCCGCGCATCGGCACGTCCCAGTCGACATGCGTGAGGCCGGCGCCCTGCGCCGCGGCCCGAAACGCGGCCTCGGCCGCGCTCCGCTCGGACGCCCGCTGGCTCGCGTACTTGTCGATCTCCGCCTGCGACATCACGGCCTTCGCGTAGTCGGTGAGTTCGCTGGGCGACGGGAGGTAGCTGCCGTGCAATTCGGCCGGGTACCGGGCGGCGAACCGCGCTGCATAAACCAGGCGCCGGGCGCATGGGCCGGTGTCGTCGGCATGGACGAAGATGGAGCGGAAGGTCATGGCGTCCTCGCAGGGAATCGATGCGCCGATTCTGCCCCACCCCTCGAGCGCCGGCATTGACGCGGCGCAGGGAATGCGCACGCCCGCGGTCGACAGCGGGCCGCATTGCCGGTAGCGTTGCCGGCTTTCCAGCCCGTACTGCGCCCGATGACCCATGAGCTTCCCTGGCAGTCCCTCACCGAACTTGCGCGCCGGCTCGAGCGCCGCGAGGTGTCGTCGCGCGAGATCGTTGCCGCCTGTCGCGACAACATCGCCGCGCGCGACGGCAAACTGCACGCCTTTGTCGATGTCTGGCGCGACGACGCGCTCCGCGACGCCGACATGCTCGACCGCGAGCGGCGCGCGGGAACCGTCCGCGGTCCGCTGCACGGCCTGCCCGTGGCGCTCAAGGATCTTCTGCACGTCAGCGGCCGGCAGACGACCGCCGGCTCGAAAAGCTGGCGCGGCCGCATCTCGGACCGGACGGCGACGGCGGTCACGCGGCTCGTCGCGGCCGGGATGATTCCGCTCGGCAAGACGCACATGGTCGAATTCGCATTCGGCGGGTGGGGGCGCAACGCGCCGATGGGCGCGCCGTGGAATCCCTGGGACCCGGACACGCACCGCGTCGCCGGCGGGTCGTCGAGCGGTTCGGCGGTCGCGGTCGCCGCGGGACTCGCGCCGGCGGCGATCGGCTCGGACACCGGCGGATCGATCCGCATTCCGGCGGCACTTTGCGGCCTGACCGGACTCAAGCCGACCTACGGCCTCGTGAGCCTGTATGGCGCGGTGCCGCTGTCGGGGACCCTCGACTCGATCGGGCCGCTCGCGCGCACGGCGGAGGATGCGGCGCTCCTCGTCGCGGCGATGGCGGGACCCGATCCGCACGACGTCACGACAGAAAATGCGCCCGCGGTCGATTTCGCCGCGGCGCTCGCGGGCGACGCCGACCTTCACGGCGTGCGGATCACGGCACTCGCGCCCGAGCAATACCCGTCGTACATCCTGCCCGACGTCGTTCGCGCGACGAGCGACGCGCTAGCGATGTTCACGGTCCTCGGCGCGAGCGTCGAGGTCGCGGAGGTTCCGCTCGACTTCGATGAACTCGCGCAGGAAAACGGCCGCATCATCGCGGCGGAGGCGTGGGCGCTGCATCGGGCGTATATCGAGGACGAATCGCTCGACATCGACCCGTGGGTTCGGCGTCGCGTAATTTCCGGGAAGTCCATCACGGCGGAGGAATACCGTGACGCAATTGCCCGCCGGCAGGCGGCGATGCAAGCGTTTGCCGGCTGGATCCGCGGGCGCGACGCTCTGGTCACGCCGACGTTGCCCATCACGGCAGTGCCGGTCGCGGAAGTGGACGAGTCGACGACGCCGCTCGCGGCGTTCACGCGCGCCGCGAACTATCTCGGCGCGTGCGCGCTCTCGCTGCCGGCGGGATTCTCCGCCACCGGCCTTCCGGTCGGCGTGCAGGTGTTGGGCGCGCCGTTCGCGGACGCGATGCTCGCGCGCATCGGCCGCGCGTTCCAGTCAGCGACGGCCTGGCACCTGCGCCGGCCCGCGTGGATCGACGCCGCCGCGCCTGCTTCTTGACGTCACCACGCGTCATGCCCGCGGCGCTAGCGCCCTTTGAATGGAAGGATCGAGGACCCGACGTCGACCTGTGGCGCGAGCTCGTATACGTTGCGGTACCCGTACGTGTAGAGCGCGATGTAGGTCGACAGGTTGAGCGATGCGGCGGGCAGCTTCGACGCGAAGGCGCTTTCGTTGCCGCGGAAGTTGTTGTTGCAATAGATCAGGATCCGCGTCGAGCGGCTCGGAATCATGCGCCGCAGCGACTCGACGGCGATATCCGGAAAGCTGAGGCTGATCGCGCCGGCGATGTGCAGCTCGTCATATTTTTCGCGGCTGCGAGCGTCGACGATAACCGTCCCCGGCGTGCGCGCAAGGCGCAGGAACTCCTCCTCCGACACGCGCCGGGATTCCCGATGTGCGGCAGCGGCGGCCGCCACGTGGAGGAAGCCCGCCATGTCGATCGACGGATTCGCGGCGCCTGGCGGTTGCTGCGCCAGCGCCGATGCCGCCAGCGCAAAGAACACGAGCGCCGCGGCGCTCGCGGGCCATTTCGCTTTCATGTCCTCTCTCCTCCGGCGCGGCGCTCCGCGCTCGACAGGACGAACAACGGCCGGCGCGGGCCCGGCGTTGACCGGCGGTGGGGCATCCTCGCGCGGATCGCTTCCCCGGGCGGCGCCGGCACGTTAAGATTCGGGAATTCCGCCCCGCCGAAATCGCCATGAGCCACAAGCACGACAAGCTGATCCTCGACATCTTCAAGGATCCCGTCAGTACCAACATCCAGTGGCGCGAGATCGAGTCGCTGCTGCGCCACCTCGGCGCGGAAATCGAGTCGATGTCGGGCACGCGCGTGCGCGTGAAGCTCAACGGCCACGAAGGCATCCTGCACCGGCCGCACGGCGGCAACACGCTCGGCCGCCAGGACGTCCAGCATCTGCGCGAATTCATGGCGCGCGGGCGGGTTACGCCGTCGCTGAACGAAGCCGCGAAGAAAACACAGTAGGCGGTGCCCGCGGTCGCGGGCGCGCCAACCCGATCCGGAAAAGGAACACCTGATGGACAGGAAGCACAAGGTCGCCGTCATCGTCGGCAGCCTCAGCACGACATCACTCAATCGCAAGATGGCCAACGCGCTGATTTCGGCCGCGCCCGCATCGCTCGAATGCTCGTTCGTCGAAATCGGAGACCTTCCGCATTACACGCCGGACTTCGAGGCGGACCCGCCAACGGTGGTGCGTGCGTTTCGCGAGCGCATCGCGCCGTTCGACGCGCTGCTGTTCGTGACGCCCGAATACAACCGCTCGATGCCCGGCGTGCTCAAGAATGCGATCGACGTCGGATCGCGGCCGGCAGGAAAGAACGTGTGGAGCGGAAAGCCCGCGGCCGTTGTCACCGTGTCGCCCGGCGCCATCGGCGGCTTTGGCGCCAATCACCACCTGCGCCAGTCGCTCGTCGCCGTCGGCATCGCGACGATGGCGCAACCCGAGGCCTACGTCGGCGGCGCGAAGGCGCTCTTCGACGACACAGGCACGCTCGTCAACGACACGACCCGCGCATTCATCGCCAAGTTCATGCTGGCGTTCGCTTCGTTCATCGAGCGCAACCGCGCGCCCCTTTGAGCGCCGATCTCGCCCGCGACGTCGCGCAGCGCCGCACGTTCGCGATCATCTCGCACCCGGACGCCGGCAAGACCACGCTGACGGAAAAGCTGCTGCTCTTCGGCGGTGCGATCCTGATGGCGGGGACCGTCAAGGCGCGCAAGAGCTCGCGTCACGCGACGTCCGACTGGATGGAGGTCGAAAAGCAGCGCGGGATCTCGGTGACGTCCTCCGTTATGCAGTTCGATTACGCGGGGCACACGATCAACCTGCTCGACACGCCGGGGCACCAGGATTTCTCGGAAGACACGTTTCGCGTGCTGACCGCCGTCGACGCCGCCGTGATGGTGATCGACGCCGCGAAAGGTGTCGAGGAACGGACGATCAAGCTGCTCGAGGTCTGCCGCTTGCGCTCCACACCGATCATCACGTTCGTGAACAAGATGGACCGCGAGGTGCGCGAGCCCTTCGCGCTGCAGGAGGAGATCGAGGCGGTATTGAACATCGACTGCGCGCCGGTCACCTGGCCCGTCGGCATGGGCAAGCGGTTTCGCGGCGTGTTCGACCTGCGTAACGACCGGCTCAAGCGCTTCACACCGGGCGAAGAGCGCGTGTCCGACGATGCCGAGCTGATCGAGGGCCTGCACAACCCGCGTCTCGACGAGCTCTTTCCGGACGAGATGCCGGAGCTGCGGCACGACGTGGAACTGATCCGCGACGCGAGTCATCCATTCGATCTCGCGGAATTCACGGCGGGCCGGCAGACGCCGGTGTTCTTCGGCTCCGGCATCAACAACTTCGGCGTGCAGGAAATCCTGCAGGCGCT
>JBDTLY010000007.1:0-21486 GCA_039934535.1 Casimicrobiaceae bacterium
AGCGGCGGCAATGCGGTGGTGCCGGCTTCCGGCGCGCCGGCTGTTTCCGTTGGCGTCGAACCCGCCGCATTGAGTTCGGACTCGACGCCGCGGACACCGGTTTCGACGTCGCGCGCCGCGGCGGTCACCGACGTCTCGATTTCGGTCGCCGCGGAGCGCACCTCCTGCTGCAGCTTCTTCAATTCCTCGAGCTGCATTTCGCGGTTGATGTCGGCCTTGACGTCGGTAACGTAACGCTGCAGGCGCCCGAACAGGTGGCCCAGCGTGCGCGCGGTCTTCGGCAGCTTCTCGGGGCCGATGACGATCAGCGCCACGACGGCGATGACGACGATCTCGGAGAAGCCGATGTCAAACACGAGTTACGGGGTCTTCTCTTTCTTGACCTCGGCCTCGATCGTCGTGCCGGCGATCTGCTGCGCGGACGCCGCCTTCGCCGCGTCGGCCTCGGTTTCGGCGCCCTTCACTCCCTCCTTGAAGCCCTTGACGGCGCCGCCGAGGTCCTTCCCGATATTGGTCAGCTTCTTCGTGCCGAAGATCAGCACGACGACCAGCAACACGATCAGCCAATGCCAGATGCTCAATCCGCCCATGGTGTTCTCCTCGATCCGTTGTCCGTTCGCTACGCTCAGTGCGCGGCCCGCGGCAGCATCGGCCCGAGCGGGTCCGGGCCGCCGATGATATGGATGTGGACGTGCATCACGTCCTGGCGGCCGATGCGGCCGGTGTTGATGACCGAACGGAATCCGTCGGGCGAGCCCTGCTCCTGCGCGAGCCGGCCGGCCTGCGCCAGCATCCGCCCCAGCACCGGCGCATCGTCGCCAGTCGCCTCGGCCAGCGACGCGATGTGCCGCTTCGGCACCAGCATGAAATGCACGGGCGCCTGCGGGTGGATGTCGTGGAACGCGATCATTTCGTCGTCCTCGTAGATTTTCTTCGACGGGATCTCGCCCCGCACGATCTTGCAGAAGATGCAGTCCTGCATCGTCGCTTCTCCGTCAATCGTCCGCTGTTCTTGCGCCGATGCGCGTCAAGTCCGGCGGGCCGCTTTTTCGGCGACGCCGGAGGTGCCTTCGCGCCGCGCCAGCTCGGCGCGGACGTCCTCCGGGCCGAGCCCGTGGCACGCGAGCAGCACGAGGCAGTGGAACCACAGGTCCGCCACCTCCGCCGCGATGCGCAGTTTATCACCGTCCTTCGCCGCCATGACCGTCTCGGTCGCCTCCTCGCCGATCTTCTTCAGGATCGCATCCTCGCCCTTCGCGAACAGCGCCGCCACGTAGGAGCTCCCCGGATCGGCGCCGCGACGCGCCGCGATGGTCGCCGCGACGCGATCGAGCACGTCGGACGCGGGCATTGCGCCGTCAGCGGGCATAGATCACCTTGGGGTCCTTGCGCACGGGTTCGACGATGGTCCAGCGGCCCTCCGCGAGCTTTTGATGGAAGCACGTTTCGCGGCCCGTGTGGCACGCGATGCCGCCTTTCTGGTCGACGACGACGAGGATGGCGTCGCTGTCGCAGTCGAGCCGGATCTCACGCACGCGCTGCACATGGCCCGATTGCTCGCCCTTTCTCCACAGCGCGCGCCGCGAGCGCGACCAGTAGTGCGCTTCTTGCGTCTGCGCGGTAAGCGAGAGCGCCTCGCGATTCATCCATGCGAGCGTCAGCACGCGGCCGGTGACCGCGTCCTGCGCGATCGCCGGCACGAGGCCGTCCGCCTGCCATTTCACGTCGTCGAGCCAGTCGTCCGCTTGTTTCATATTCGGCTGCCTCCACGATACGCCTTCTTGCACGATGTTCCGAGCGTCGGCAGCTTCGCCCGATTCGCGATTGCTCCGATCCCCTGCGCGTTCCACGCTCGAGGCCCCTCTCCGCCGCTCACGTGCGTATTTCTATTCCCGCCGCCACCATCGCCGCCTTCGCCTGCGCGATCGTGAACTCGCCGTAGTGAAAGATCGACGCGGCGAGGACGGCGTCGGCGCCGCCCTCGAGAATTCCCGCGACGAGGTCCGCGAGCGACCCGACGCCGCCGGAAGCGATCACCGGAACCTCGACGGCTTCCACCACCGCCCGCGTCAGGCCAAGATCGAACCCGGTGCGCGCGCCGTCGCGGTCCATGCTGGTGAGCAGGATTTCACCCGCCCCGCGCCCCGCGATTTCGCGCGCCCAGTCGACAGCGTCCATGCCGGTGGGCGTGCGCCCGCCGTGGGTGAAGACTTCCCAGGCTTCCGGCGCGGATTGTTTCGCATCGATCGCGGCGACGATGCATTGCGCGCCAAAATGCCGCGACGCCTCTTCGACGAGGCCGGGATTGCGCACCGCCGCCGTATTGATGCTGACCTTGTCCGCGCCGGCGTTGAGGAGGGCGCGGATGTCGTCGATCGAGTTGACGCCGCCGCCGACCGTCAGCGGGATGAACACCTGGTCCGCGACCGCTTCGATCATGCCGTAGAGCAGGCCCCGCGTTTCGATGCTGGCACGGATGTCGAGGAACGCGAGCTCGTCGGCGCCCTGATCGTCATAACGGCGCGCGACTTCGACCGGATCGCCGGCATCGCGCAGGTTGACGAAGTTGATGCCCTTGACGACGCGTCCTTCGGCGATGTCGAGGCAGGGGATGATGCGCTTGGCGAGGCCCATCGCCCATTATCGCGCAAGCGGGGATGAACGCTGTTGCCTCAGCCCTCGGCGGCCTTGATCGCCGCCTTGAAATCGAGCTTGCCCTCGTAGAGCGCGCGACCGGCGATGGCGCCGATGATGCCTTCCTTCTCGTAGGGCAGCAGCTGCTCGATGTCGGCGATCGACGCGATGCCGCCCGAGGCGATGACGGGGATCTTGAGCTCGCGCGCGAGGCGCACCGTGGCCTCCACATTGACGCCCGTCAGCATGCCGTCGCGGCCGATGTCGGTGTAGATGACCGCCTCGACGCCGTAATCCTCGAATTTCTTCGCGAGGTCGATCACGTCGTGGCCGGTCATTTTCGACCAGCCGTCGGTCGCGACCTTGCCGTCGCGCGCGTCGAGGCCGACGATGATGTGCCCCGGGAACGCGTAGCAGGCGTCGTGCAGGAAGCCGGGATTCTTCACCGCGGCGGTGCCGATGATGACGTAGGTGATGCCGTCGTCGAGATAGCGCTCGATCGTGTCGAGGTCGCGAATGCCGCCGCCGAGCTGCACCGGGATCTCCTCGCCGATCACGCTCACAATTTCGCGGATGGCGAGCTCGTTCTTCGGCACGCCGGCGACGGCGCCGTTGAGGTCGACGAGGTGCAGTCGCTTCGCCCCCTGCTCGAGCCAGTGCTGCGCCATCGCGGCGGGATCCTCGGAGAACACGGTGGCCGAGTGCATCTCGCCCTGCCGCAGGCGCACGCAGTGACCGTCCTTGATGTCGATCGCGGGAATGATCTGCATGGGGCGCGTGGGCGTGGGGGGACGGCGGAGGGGAGATGCTGCGCGGCGGCTAAGGCGGCGTATTGCGTACCGGGTCAGCTGCGCCCGTCCCAGGCGACGAAGTTGGCGAGCAGCTGCAATCCGGCGCGGTGGCTTTTTTCCGGATGGAATTGCGTCGCGAAGATATTAGCCCGTGCGATGGCGCAAGTAAACGCCGTCGGATAGTCGGCCGTCCCGGCGGTCAGGCCGGGGTCGACCGGTTCCGGACGATAACTGTGCGCGAAATAGAACCGGCTGCCGTCCGCGATCCCGGCCCACAACGGATGCGCGCGGACTTGCCGCACGGGGCTCCAGCCCATGTGCGGGACCTTGAGGCGCTCGCCGGTGGACGACGTCATCGCTTCGCCACGAAAGCGCGCGACGCGGCCATGCAGGATCGAAAGTCCCGCCGTCGGTCCTTCCTCGCTCATGTCGAACAGCATCTGCAGGCCGAGGCAGATGCCGAGGAACGGTCGCGAGCGCGTAGCCTCCATGACGGCCCCGCGCAGGCCGCTCTCGTCGAGGCAGCGGATGCAGTCCGGCATCGCGCTCTGCCCCGGCAGCACGACGCGCCTTGCGCTGCCGATGACGCCGGGGTCGCTGGTGACGGCAATTTCGCGGTCGGGCGCCACGTGCGCGAGCGCCTTCGCGACCGAGCGCAGGTTGCCCATCCCGTAGTCGATGACGGCGATGTCGGGCATCGGAGTTCTTTGAGTCGGCGGAAATCGAAGGCGGCAGGCATGGCCGCCCGTCACCGTCCGGTCAAAGCGTCCCCTTCGTCGACGGAATGGCGCCCGCCGCACGCGGATCGGGCGCAATGGCCATGGCGAGGGCGCGGGCAAAGGCCTTGAAGACGGTCTCCGCCTGATGATGGGCGTTCTGGCCGCGGAGATTGTCGATGTGCAACGTGACGTGCGCGTGATTGACAAAGCCCTGGAAGAACTCGTGCGTGAGGTCGACGTCGAACGCGCCGATCATCGCGCGCGTGAACGGCACGTGGAACTCGAGGCCGGGGCGCCCGGAAAGATCGATCACGACACGCGACAGCGCCTCGTCGAGAGGCGCGTACGCATGGCCGAAGCGCGTGAGCCCCGCCTTGTCGCCGAGCGCCTCGCGCACGGCCTGCCCGAGCGTGATTCCGATGTCCTCGACCGTGTGGTGCGCATCGATGTGGAGGTCGCCCGTCGCCACGACCGTCAAATCGACGTGGCCGTGGCGCGCGAGCTGGTCCAGCATGTGATCGAGGAACGGAACGCCGGTCGCCACCTCGGCGCGCCCCGTGCCGTCGAGATTCACGGTGACCGCGATCTGCGTCTCGCGGGTGTTGCGTTCGACCTTCGCGGTGCGTGGGCGGGTCATGATCCGGTTTTCACAATGGGGCGAGCGCGGCCAGCAGCGCGTCGTTCTCGGCGGGCGTGCCCACCGTGATGCGCAGGCAATGTTCGAGGAGCGGATGCACGCCATGACGGTTCTTGACCAGGATGCCGGCGGCGCGCAACGCTTCGAACCAGCGCGGCGCATCCGGAACCCGCGCCAGCACGAAATTGGTGCGCGACGGAAACACCGCGACGCCCGGCAGGCGCGCGATCGCGGCTTCGAGACGTGCCCGCTCCGATATCAGTTGTGTCGCCCATGTCGCCAGCATCGCCTGTTCGGCCAGGAGCACCGGCGCCACGGCCTGCGTCAATGCGTTGAGATTATACGGCTGCCGCACCTTGTCGAATTCGGCGATCCATTCCGGGGCCGCAACCGCGTAGCCGAGCCGCAGGCCCGCCATTCCGATCTTCGACACCGTCCGCAGCACCAGCAGGTTGGGAAATTCGTACAGTCGCGGCAGGAAGCTCGCGCCGGCGAAGGCATGGTACGCCTCGTCGACGACGACGAGTCCCGGCGCCGCGCGCAGGATGCGCTCCATCGCGGCGGTGTCGAACAGGTTTCCCGTGGGATTGTTCGGATACGCGAGATACACCAGCGCAGGTCGCACTTGCGTCAATGCCGCTGCCATCGCGTCCAGGTCGAGCGAAAAATCCGCGCGCAGCGGAACGCCGACATAGCGCATTCCGGAGAAGATCGCGTTCATCCGGTACATCTCGAACGATGGCTCGGGAGCGATCATCGCCGCGCCCGGTCGCGCGAGCGCCATCGTGATGAGCTGGATGAGCTCGTCGGAGCCGTTGCCGAGGATCAGCGCCGCCGCCGGCGGCAGGTCGAATGCATGGCGCAGCGCCGCCTTGACGGCATCCGCCGCGCCGTCGGGATAGCGGTTCACGGGCACCGCAGCCACCGCCGCCGCGACCTTCGCGCGCACGGGCTCGGGCAGCGGGAACGGCGACTCCATCGCGTCGAGCTTGATGAGGCCCGCCGCCTTGGCCACGGCGTATTTCGTCAGCGCGAGAATCTCGGGCCGCACGACCGCCGCGACGATTCCGGAGGCCGTCGCCGGTGGCGCCAATGCGTCGATGCGTCGATTCACGCTAGATGTTTCCCGTTTCCGCGAACAGGATCTCGACGCCGCCGGTGGCGAAGTTGCCGATGTCGGCTGCCGCCGCCTGCCCCTCCGGCGACGTGAGCGCCGCCTGCACCGCGGCCACCGAGTCGAAGGTCAGCACGGCGATCAGGTGATACGGCGAGCGGCCGCCCAGCATGCCTATCTCGCCTCGGGTGACCTCATAGCCGCGCAGCCCCGGGATCTTTTTCGCGATGGGAACGTGCACGTCGCGATAGTAGCGATCGAATGCCGCCGTGTCGGCAGGCGCCTTGTACATCGCGAATACCTTCGCCATCGTCATCCCCTTTGCGCGCTCACGAATTTCCGAAGCGATACTCGGCGCTGCGCGCGTGCGCCTCGAGCCCTTCGCCGCGCGCAAGCGTGGCGGCCACCGGCCCCAGCGTTCGTGCCGCCGCCGCGGACAGGTTCAGCACCGACGAGCGCTTCTGGAAATCGTACACGCCGAGCGGCGAGGAGAACCGCGCGGTCCTTCCGGTCGGCAGCACGTGGTTGGGTCCCGCGCAGTAGTCGCCGAGCGCTTCCGACGCATGATGCCCGAGGAAGATGGCGCCGGCGTGCCGGATCTTCGGCAACAGCGCGGCGGGATCCGCGACGGCGAGCTCGAGGTGCTCGGGCGCGACCCGGTTCGCGATCGCGCAGGCTTGCTCGAGGTCCCGCACCTTGATCAGCGCGCCGCGTTTTGCGAACGACGCCGCGATGATCGCGCGTCGCGGCATGCCCCCGATCTGCCTCTCGATGCTCGCCGCGACCGCATCGGCGAGCGCCGCGTCCGGCGTGACGAGCAGCGCCTGTGCCAGCTCGTCGTGCTCGGCCTGCGAGAAGAGGTCCATCGCGACCCAATCGGCGTGCGCGCTCGCATCGGCTATGACGAGGATCTCGGAAGCGCCGGCTACCATGTCGATCCCGACGACGCCGAACACGCGGCGCTTCGCCGCCGCGACGTACGCGTTGCCGGGGCCGCAGATCTTGTCGACCGCCGGCACCGTCGCCGTGCCGTAAGCGAGCGCGGCGATCGCCTGCGCGCCACCGACCGCGAATGCGCGCGAGACGCCCGCGAGATGCGCCGCCGCGAGCACCAAAGGATTGCGAACGCCCTCCGGCATCGGCACGACCATGATGATTTCGGCAACGCCGGCGACGTGCGCCGGGATGACGTTCATCAGCACGGACGACGGATACGCGGCCTTGCCGCCGGGCACGTAGACACCGACGCGGTCGAGCGCAGTCACCTGCGCGCCGAGCTCGCTGCCGTCGACGTCGCTGTAGGACCACGAGGCCATCTTCTGGTGCTCGTGGAAGGCGCGTATGCGCGCCGCCGCCGTTTCGAGCGCCGCGCGTTGAATCGCAGGCAGCGTTTCGAACGCGGCGCGCATCTCGGCCGCGGGAATTTCGAGCTGCGCAGCAGAATTCACGGCAACGCGATCGAACTTCGCCGTGTATTCGACGAGCGCCGCGTCGCCATGGGCACGCACGTCAGCGACGATGGCCGCGACCGCGGCGTCGACGGCCGGATCCTGCGCGGCTTCGAACGCGGTCAGCGCCGCGAACTCGCGCTCGAATCCGGGGGCCTCGGCCTCGAGCCGGCGCAGCGCAACCGTCGTCACTTGGTTCTCCGCTCCGCCACGGCCTTCGAGAGCGCGTCGAGCAGCGGCTGCATCACGTCGCGCTTCAGCTTGAGCGCCGCCGGGCTGACGATGAGGCGCGAGCTGATCGGCATAATCTCCTCGACCGCGACCAGATCGTTGGCCTTGAGCGTATTGCCGCTGGAGACGAGATCGACGATCACGTCGGCGAGGCCGACGAGCGGCGCCAGCTCCATCGAACCATAGAGCTTGATCAGGTCGACGTGCATTCCCTTTGCCGCGAAATGCTCGCGCGCCGTGCCGACATACTTGGTCGCGACCCGGATGCGCGCGCCGCGCTGCACCGCCCCCGCCCAGTCGAATCCGCGTTTCGTCGCGACCACCATCCGGCAGCGCGCAATTTCGAGGTCCTGCGGCTGGTAGAGGCCGTCGCCGCCGTGCTCGAGCAGAACGTCCCGGCCCGCTACGCCGGCATCGGCAGCGCCATACTGCACGTAGGTCGGCACGTCGGACGCGCGGACGATGATCACCGACACGTCCGGACGATTTGTGCGGAGGATCAGCTTGCGCGACGTCTCCGGATCGTCGGACGGCACGATACCCGCCGCCGCGAGGAGCGGCAGCGTCTCGTCATAGATGCGCCCCTTGGACAGGGCGAGCGTCAGGGTGGTCACGGCGAAGGGTCGCGGCAGGGGATTTCCATTCTACCGGACGGCGTGCCTCATAATCGCAATGCGTCGTCGGACATCGTCACGCGGCCTCCGACTCCCTTCAGGTGCAGATTTCGTGCAGGATGCAATGGAACCCGTTCCCGTGAAGCAGGTGTCCGGTTCCCCGAATCCTCTACCCAGCGCCCGCATGCTCGGGGCGCGCGCGCGGGCGGAGGAACCGTGGTCGCTCTACCTGTTGCTGTGCAGGGGCGGAGTGATCTATACGGGAATTGCGCGCGATGTCGCGGCACGCTGCGCCGCCCACAAGAACGGGACTGGCGCCCGCTTTACCCGGTCCCATCCGCCCGTGCGATTGCTCATTCAGGTCGAGTATCCCAACCAGCGCGACGCGAGCCGGGCCGAGCATGCCGTCAAACGATTGACCGCGTCGCGGAAGCGATTGCTCGTTCGCAAGCTGCGGCGGTTGCCTCGAGGCCAGCGAGCCGATGCCGTTTGGCACGACGAGTGCACTTGAAAAGCGGTACGCATTTGCCCGAATTGGATTACTGCCGCGCGGTTCTCGCGTTGGCGGGGGCGGGCTCGCCGCCGCTCGTGCGCCAGGGGTTGATGTCGATCCCGCCGCGGCGTGTGAATCGCGCGTAGACCGCAAGCGACCGCGGCGCGCAGCGCCGCCAAACGTCGGCGAAGATCCGCTCGACGCAATGTTCATGGAAACCCGCGTGCCCGCGGAACGACACGAGATAGCGCAGCAGTCCCGCGGGATCGATCCGCGCGCCGCGGTAGCGGATTTCCACGCTCGCGTAATCCGGCTGGCCAGTGACGGGGCATACCGAGCGGAAAAGGCGTGTGAACACGGTTTCGGAAACAACGGCGCCTGTGGCCGCGAGCGCCTCCGGCACGGGCGCGCTGTCGTCGCAGGCGATCGGCAGCGCGTCGAGGCATTCGCCCCCGGGTTCGGCGTGCGGGAGCGCAGCGAAATCGTCCGGCGCGGCGAGCGTCACGCCAACGGCGGCACCGGCTGCGGCCGAGAGGTCGCGCGCGATCGCCGCCGCCACATCGCAGCGTGACGCAAAGCGCGTCAGGTTGAGCGCCGTGAGGTAGAGCTTCACCGATTTCGATTCGACGATGCACGGCGATTCCGCCGGCACCGCGAACGTCGCGATCGCCACCTCGGGCTTGCCGCGCGCGTCCTGCCACGACACTTCGTACGCGTTCCACAGGTCGACGCCGCGAAATGGCGGTGCGTCGCCGAAGCCGAGCTCCAGGCGCTGCGGCGCTCGCTCGACCGGGAACAGGAGCTTCGGGTCGTACGCACCGGACCACGTCGTCGCGTGGCCGAGCGGCGAATTCCTGAGATCGGTCATCGACGATTCGCCGGATCGGCGCCGTCACGCCTCGCGCCGGATGCGAGCGCCCAGCGCCGAGAGCTTGTCTTCGATGCGCTCGTAGCCGCGATCGAGATGGTAGATGCGATCGATCGTCGTGCTGCCCTCGGCGACGAGACCCGCGATCACGAGGCAGGCCGACGCGCGCAGGTCCGTGGCCATGACGTCGGCGCCCGTCAGCTTCGGCACGCCGCGAACGATCGCCGTGCTGCCTTCGACCTCGATGTCGGCGCCAAGCCGGACGAGTTCCTGCACATGCATCATCCGGTTCTCGAAGATCGTCTCGGTAATCGTCGTCGTGCCAGCGGCACACGCGGCCACCGCCATCATCTGCGCCTGCATGTCGGTCGGGAAGGCGGGATACGGCGCGGTGCGCAGCGCAAATGCGGCCGGCGGCCCGTGGCGCTCGATATGGATCGTGTCCGCCGTAGCGGTGATCTCCGCCCCGGCCTCGCGCAATTTCGTGAGCACCGCGTCCAGCGTGTCGGCCTGCGTTCCGGTGAGGGTGGCCGCGCCGCCCGCCGCCGCGACCGCTGCCAGAAACGTGCCGGTCTCGATGCGGTCGGCCATGATCGCGTGGGTTGTGCCGGACAGTCGCGCCACGCCTTCGATCGTGATGCGGTCCGTGCCGGCACCCGAGATGCGGGCGCCCATCGCGACGAGGCAACGCGCGAGGTCGGCGACTTCGGGTTCGCGCGCGGCGTTCTCGAGGATGGTCGTGCCGTCGGCAAGGGTTGCCGCCATCATCAGGTTCTCGGTGCCGGTGACGGTGACCAGGTCGAATACGAAGCGCACGCCAGTGAGCCGCTTCGCGCGTGCACTGATGTACCCGTGCTCGAGGTCGATGGCGGCACCCATCGCGGCCAGCCCCTTGACGTGCTGGTCGACGGGACGGAGCCCGATCGCGCAGCCGCCGGGCAGCGAGACGCGCGCTTCTCCGCAGCGTGCGACAAGCGGCCCCAGCGCCAGGATCGACGCGCGCATCGTCTTCACGAGTTCGTACGGCGCCAGCGGCCAGTCGATGGAACCGGCATCGAGCGCCACACAGCCCGCACCGCGCGTGTCGACGCCGACCCCCATCTGCGCGAGCAGCGTCTGCATCGTTCGCACGTCGTTGAGGCGCGGGACGTTGGTCAGCACCAGCGGCTCGGACGTGAGCAGCGAGGCGCACAGCAGCGGCAGCGCCGCGTTCTTGGCGCCCGAGACGCGAACTTCCCCGGAGAGCGGGCGGCCGCCGTCGATGACAAGCCGGTCCACGTCAGGACTTGCCTTTCCCTGTCGCCGACCATTGAGCCGGTGTCAACGTCGTCATCGACAGCGCATGCACCTCCTCGCGCATCCGGTCGCCGAGCGCCGCGTAGACGAGCTGATGCTGGCGCACCTTGGGCAGCCCCTCGAAGCGCGCGCTGACGATGACGGCCTCCCAGTGCTGGCCGTCGCCGCGGACCGCGAGATGCTCGCACTCGAGCTTCGAGGCAATGGATTGTTCGATCGATTCGGCGGTGACCATGGCGTATGTCTCTACAGGAGGCGAGCCCGGCGGCATGCGCGGCGGCACACTCGGTGACGTACTCAGTGACGTAGCTTCCATCCGCGCCGCAGCAGCGTCAGTGTCAGCGTCGACAGCACCGCGCAGCAGCCGGCGACGAGCGCGAGCGAAAACAACGGCGGCACGTCCGACTGCCCGAAGAACCCGTACCTGAACCCGTCGATCATATAGAAGAACGGGTTCCAGCGGGACGCCGCCTGCCAGAACGGCGGCAGCGAATGGATCGAGTAGAAGACGCCGGACAGGAACGTCAGCGGCACGATGATGAAATTCTGGAACGCCGCGAGCTGGTCGAACTTGTCGGCCCACATGCCGGCCAGCAACCCGAGGGTGCCGAGGATTGCGCTGCCGAGGAGCGCGAACATCAAGGCCCACAGCGGATGCGGCATTGCGAGCAGCGACGGCACGAAGAAAAGAGTGACGACGAACACGCCCAATCCAACGACCAGGCCGCGCACCATTGCGCCGAGGACGTACGCCGCGTACAGGTCGCCGGGCGACAGCGGCGGCAGCAGCATGAAGATCAGGTTGCCGGTGATCTTCGACTGGATCAGCGACGATGAACTATTGGCAAACGCGTTCTGCAGCACCGACATCATGACGAGACCGGGGATCAGGAACTCCGTGTAGCGCACGTCGCCGTATACCGTCACGTGCGACTCCAGCACATGCGAGAAGATGAGCAGATACAAAAGCGCGCTCAGCACCGGCGCGAGGATCGTCTGGAACGCGACCTTCCAGAAGCGCAGCAGCTCCTTGTAGAGCAGCGTGGGCCAGCCGGCGCCAGCGATGCGGATCATGGGGCCGCTCCCGCCGGCGCGCCGCGCAGGTCGCCGCTCATGATCTTGAGGAAGACATCCTCGAGGTCGGCTTCCAGCAGCGCGAGCTCGCGGATCGCCAGCCCTTCCTTGCGCATCTCCTGCAGCAGCATCTCGAGATCGGCGTAATGATCGAGCGCGACAAAATGGAGGCCGCCCTCCTCGCGCAGCACGCGCGCCTGCCACCCGGCCGGGACGCGGTCCGCGCCCAGACGCACGGTGATCCCCGCGAAACGCGACAGCAGGTTGTGCTTGGTGTCGAGGGCGACGACCTTCCCGGCCTTCAGCATCGCGATCCGCCCGCACAGCGCTTCGGCTTCCTCGAGGTAATGCGTCGTGAGGATGATCGTGTGGCCGTCCCGGTTTAGCTTGCGGATGAATCCCCACAGGCTCTGCCGCAGCTCGACATCCACGCCCGCGGTCGGCTCGTCCAGCACGATCACCGGCGGCTTGTGCACGAGCGCCTGGCCGACCAGCACGCGCCGCTTCATTCCGCCGGAGAGCGAGCGCATGTTGGCGTCCGCCTTCGACGTGAGGTCGAGGTGATGCAGGATCTCGTCGATCCACGCGCCGTTGTCGCGAATGCCGAAATAGCCCGACTGGATCTCGAGCGTCTCGCGCACGGAGAAGAACGGATCGAACACGAGCTCCTGCGGCACCACGCCGAGCGCGCGCCGCGCTTCGCGGTAATCGCGCACGACGTCGTGGCCCAGGATGCGCGTGGTGCCTGCATCGGCCCGCGTAAGCCCGGCGGCGATCGAGATCAGCGTGGTCTTGCCGGCGCCGTTCGGCCCGAGCAAGCCGAAGAATTCGCCCTGCTCGACGGCGAGGCTCACGCCCGACAGCGCCCGCACGCTGCCGAAGCTGCGGGCGACATCGACGAATTCGACAGCGGGAGTCATGGGGACAGGCAACCGGGGAAAGAAACACGGCGGACGGCGGAGCAACGCGGCGCGGGTGTGCCGCGACGGACCATGCACTTCAGCCCGTCAGGATCTCCTCGACCTCGTACAACGTCGCCAGCGCTTCGAGCCTGGCCGGGAGCCCGGCGAAAACGAGCGTCCGGCCCTCCTCCGCCGCTCGCCGCTTGAGCGCGAGCAGCACGGCGACGGCCGCCGAGTCGAACGCGCCGATGCCGCTGCAGTCGACCGTTCCGTCGCGCGGCAGCGCAAGTGTTGCCGCCGCCGCCAGCACCGGGCCCGCCTCGGCAAACGTGAGCGCGCCCGCGTACGTCCAGCGCCCGCCGGCGGCGTCCGCCGCAAACCCGGGCATGTCTCCCGCGCACGCGGCGCAATCGAGGTTCATTTGGCGGCGACGCCCTTGTTGCGGTCGCCCAGCGTCTTGATGAGGCCGTCCACGCCGCCGCTCTTGATCTGCTCGTTGAATTCGTCGCGGTAGTTCGTGACGAGGCTCACGCCGCCGATCACGACGTCGAACACCTTCCAGCCGTCAGCCGCCTTCGTGAGGTTGTAGTCGATCTGGATCGGCTGGCCGCCGGACTTCATCACGAGCGTGCGGACGGTGACATCCGTGTCGGCCGGGCTCATCCGCAGCGGTTTGTAGTCGATCGTCTCGTCGCGGTATTTGGCGAGCGCGCCGGAATAGGTCCGCACGAGGAGCGTCTTGAACTCGTCGGCGAGCCGCTTCTGCTGCTCAGGCGTGGCGGCGCGCCAGTTCTTGCCCATCGCGAGCGCCGTCATCCGCGGGAAGTCGAAATTCGGGACGAGCTTTGCCTCGATCACTTCGCGAATGCGCGCCTCGTTGCCGGCCTGGACCAGCGGGTCGGACTTGATCGTCGCAATCACGTCCTGCGAGACGCGCTTCACCATGGCGTCGGGTGCCTCCTGCGCGTTCGCGGGCAGCGCGACGGCGACAAGGACCGCGACGCATGCCGCGCCGATCGCCCGCAGGCCCCAGATCGCAGTCGTGATGCTCATTGCTCGTCCTCAGGTAAAGGCGGCGGGTTGCCGTCGTAGATCTGGTAGCGGCGCCGCTGCAGGTAGGCATTGCGGATGAAGATGTATCGGTCGAGCGCGGCCGTGTCGACGATGCTGCCGGAATCAAGCACCTGCGAGCGAATGTCGACATAGCCGACGCCGTAGATGGAATTGCGCAACGCAACGTCGTTGATGTAGCCGACCGGGCCCACCGCGATGCGCACGATCACGCCCGCGCCATCGCGCGCCGTCGTCGGCCCGAACAGCGGAATGAACAGGTACGGGCCTCGCGGGAATCCCCAGACCGCGAACGTCTGGCCGAAATCCTCGTTGCCGCGCTCGATCCCGGCGTCGGACGCGATGTCGATCAGCCCGCCCATGCCGAAGAAGGTATTGATGAGCACGCGGCCGAGATCATTGCCGGCCTTGTCGGGCTTGCCCTGCAGCAAGCCGTTGACCGCCGAGAACAGGTCGTCGATATTGTTGAAGACATTGGCAAACCCGGTGCGCATGAACTTGGGCACCACGCTGACGTAGCCCTCGGCGACCGGTTTCACGATGTTGGTGTCGAGGACATCGTGCACCTTGTAGAGCGCGCGGTTCATCGGCTCGAGCGGATCGACCTTCGACGGCGTGGCCGCGCAACCGGCGAGCAGGGCCAGCGCGGTCGCGGCGATGAGGCGCGGCATGGTCTTCATTTGGTTCCTCCGGCGGCAGCCTTGTCGAACAGGAATTGCCCGATGAGTTTTTCGAGCACCACGCCCGATTGGGTCTTGGTGATCATCCCGCCGTCGCCCAGCATTTTCGTTTCGCCGCCGGCGTCGAGCCCGACGTAGACTTCGCCCAGGAGGCCCGATGTCAGGATCGAAGCGATCGTGTCCGTGGTGAATTCGTAGCCGCTGTCTATTTTCATCGTGACCACGGCCTGGTAAGTCTTTGGATCGAGGCGGGTCTTCTCGACGCGGCCGACGACAACACCCGCCGCCTTCACCGGCGCGCGCAGCTTGAGGCCGCCGATGTTGTCGAACGCGGCTTCCAGGCGGTAGCCGGGCGTGGTGCCGAAGGCCACGAGATTGCCGACCTTGAGCGCGAGAAAGAGGATCGCGGCGATGCCCATCGCCACGAAGATTCCGACCCAGAGATCTATGGTACTGCGGTTCAAGATACACCTCTGAACATGAAGACCGTGAGGACGAAGTCCAGCGCGAGAATCGCGAGCGAGCCCATCACGACGGTGCGCGTCGTCGCGCTGGAAACTCCTTCGGCGGTGGGCTTCGCGTTGTAGCCCTCGAACACGGCGATCGCACTGACCGCGACCCCGAACACGACGCTCTTGATGATGCCATTGAGGATATCCTGGCGGAAATCCACGGCGGCCTCCATGTTGCCCCAGAACGCGCCGGCGTCGATGCCGATCAGGCGCACGCCAACGAGGTATGCGCCGAAGATGCCAAGGGTCGAGAACAGCGCCGCGAGCAGGGGCATCGAGATGACACCGCCCCAGAAGCGCGGCGCGACGACCCGCGCGAGCGGATCGACCGCCATCATTTCCATCGCCGCCAGCTGCTCCGTCGCCTTCATGAGCCCGATCTCGGCCGTGATCGCGCTGCCCGCGCGGCTTGCAAAGAGCAGACCCGCCACCACCGGCCCGAGTTCCCGCACGAGCGACAGCGAAACGAGGACGCCGAGCGACTGGTCCGCGCCGTAGCGCTGCAGCACGTCGAATCCCTGCAACGCCAGCACCATGCCGACGAACAATCCGGAAATCAGGATGATGACGAGCGACAGCACGCCGGAGAAATAGATCTCGCGCAACGTCAGGTGCAGCCGTCGGAACGCTTCCGGCGTGTTCTTCAGCACCGCGACGAAAAACCGCGCGGAATAGCCGAGCCGCGACAGTTGTCCGAGCGCGAGCCCGCCCAGGCGGCGCAGCACGTGCAACGCCCTGTTCTCGGCGACGCTAGCCATTGGCGAACATTTCCTCGCGATACGGCACCGCCGGATAGTGGAACGGCACCGGGCCGTCCGCCTCGCCGTCGACGAACTGGCGGACGAACGCGTCGCCGGACGCGCGCACCTCCGCCGGCGTGCCCTGCCAGACGATCTTGCCTTCCGAGACGAAATAGATGTAGTCGACGATCTTCAGCGACTCGTAGATGTCGTGCGTGACGACAATCGACGTGATGCCGAGCGCGTCGTTGAACTTGCGGATCAGCTGTCCGACGACGCCGAGCGAGATGGGGTCGAGGCCGGCGAACGGCTCGTCGTAGAGAACGATCATCGGGTCGAGCGCGATGGCGCGCGCGAGCGCCACGCGCCGCGCCATGCCGCCCGACAGCTCGGAAGGCATCAGCTGCGCGGCGCCACGCAGTCCCACCGCGTGCAACTTGATCAGGACGAGCTCGCGCACCAGCTCTTCCGGGAGCTCGGTGTGCTCGCGAAGCGTGAACGCGACGTTCTCGAACACGCTCATGTCGGTGAACAGCGCGCCGAACTGGAACAGCATGCCGAACTTGCGCCGCAGCTCGAACAGCGCGTCGCGGTCGAGGTCCGGCACCGACTGCCCGCCCACGAGCACGCGCCCCGCGTCCGGCCGGAGCTGTCCGCCGATGAGTCGCAGGATCGTCGTCTTTCCGCAGCCGGACCCGCCCATGATGGCGACCACCTTGCCGCGCGGGACCGTCATCGTGATCCCGTTGAGCACGTGTCGCGTCCGCTCGTAGCCAAACGTAACGTCCGCGAGTTCGACGGCAATTTCGGGGGTGGGAAGCGACACGGAATCTGGCAAAACAATAAGGGGCTGCGATTGTAGCCTGTCACCTCTCCCGCCACAATGACTCGCGGTCAGTTCTTCGCCGCCCAGGTGGCAGACTCCATTGCGGTCATCGCTTGAGCAGCTTCTGTTCCGCGTGCGCAAGTTCCTCCGGCCGCCCAAGCAGGATGACGATGTCGCCTTCCTCGAACACGAATCCGGGACCGGGCGCCTGCGAACGCGCGCCCTTGCGGCGCACGCCCGTGACCTCGACCTTTCCCGCGATGCCGAGCTCGGCGAGCGAGCGGCCGACCGCGCGCGCGCGTCCCGGCAGCAGCAGCGAATGCAGCCGCGGCTGCAGGTTGTCCGCGGCGTCGGCGGCATCCGACGCGCCGTGGAAGAAGCCGCGGAAAAGGCTGTAGCGCTCCTCCCGGATCGCGCGGATGCGTTTCAGCACGCGATTGAGCGGCACGCCGAGCAGCAGCAGCGAGTGCGTGGCGAGCATCAGGCTGCCCTCGAGCACCTCCGGCACGACTTCCGCCGCGCCCGCCGTCAGCAGCCGGTCGAGCTCGGTGTCGTCCAACGTGCGCACCACCACCGGGAGCTCGGGACGCGCCGCGTGCGCGTGATGGAGGATCTTCATCGCCACCGAGGTGTCCGCGAACGTGACAACGAGCGCGCGCGCCTTCGCGAGTCCCGCGGCGAACAGGGCATCCTTGCGGCCTGCGTCGCCGTAGACGACGCTGCTCCCTTCGCCCGCGGCTTCGCGCACCCGCTGCGGATCGGAATCGAGGGCAATGAACGGGATGTCCTCCGCTTCGAGGAGCCGCGCCAGGTTCTGGCCGCTGCGCCCGTAGCCGCAGATGATCACGTGGTCCTGCCGCGCCATCGTCGTCGCCGCGATCCGCGTGATCTGCGCCGCTCGCGCGAGCCAGTCGTTCGCCGTGAATTTCTTCACGATCGGCTCGGCGAAATGGATGATGAACGGCGCCATCAGCATCGACAGCACCATCGCCGCGAGCACGGTCTGCGTCAACGGCGGGGCGAGCACCTTGCTGTCGACCGCAAGCGCCAGCATGACGAGCGCGAACTCGCCGGCCTGCGCGAGATAGAAGCCGGTGCGCAGCGCCGTTCCGAGCGGCGCCCCGAACAGGCGCGACAGCAGCACGACCAGCACCAGCTTCGCGACAACCGGCCCGATCAGCAGCACCAGCACGTAGACCCAGTGCGCGGCGACCATTCGCAGGTCGAGCGTCATGCCGACGGTGACGAAGAAGAGGCCGAGCAAAACGTCGCGGAACGGCTTGATGTCCTCCTCGACCTGATAGCGGTACTCGGTCTCCGCGATCAGCATGCCGGCGAGGAACGCCCCCAGCGCGAGCGACAGCCCGGCGAACTCGGTCAGCGCGGCGAGGCCCAGCGTCACCAGCAGCAGGTTCAGCATGAACAGCTCGGAGCTCTTCTGCCGCGCGACGACGTGGAACCATGCGCGCATCGGCTTCTGGCCGACGAACAGGATCACGACCAGCGCAGCGGCGGCCTTCAGCGCCGCCACCGCGAGGTCGCCCATCAGCTCGCCGCCGCCCTTGCCGAGCGACGGGATCACGATCAGGAAGGCGACGACCGCGAGGTCCTGGAACAGCAGGATCCCCATCACGTCGCGGCCGTGCGGCGACGCGAGCTCCATCCGCTCGGCCAGCATCTTCGAGACGATCGCCGTCGAGCTCATCGCGAGCATTCCGCCGAGGGCGAAGCCCGCCTGCCAGCCGTAGCCGATGAGGTGCAGCGCGACCATCGCCGCCACCGTCGTGATCGCGACCTGCGCTAGGCCCAGGCCGAACACCGCCCGGCGCATCGCCTTCAGCTGCGGCAGGCTGAACTCGAGTCCGATCGAGAACATCAGGAACACGATGCCGAATTCGGCGAGGTCGATGACATCCGCCGATTCGGGCACGAGGGCGAGTGCGTGCGGACCGACGGCAAGGCCGACGAGCAGGTAACCGAGGATCGGCGGCAGCCGCACCAGCCGGCAGAGGACGACGGCGACGACGGCCGCGCCAAGCAGGATCAGAATCAGCTGCAGTGTCTGCGGCATCGTGAGCGCGGGCCTGGATGCGGGCCAATGTAGCACAGCGACATCGTGCACCCGCGCGCGAAATCGAATGCCGCGCAAGGGGGAATCGTCGAAGCGCGCGCCCGCGCTCGGTTATACTCTTGCGGATGAGCGTCACCGCTACCGCCGCCCGCGACACGGACGCGTCCGCCGCGCCTGCCGCTGTCGCGAGCGTGGATGGCCCGCGTGCGCTCGCCCTTGCGCGCGACGTGCTTGCCACCGAAGCCAAGGCCATCGCCGGGCTCGCGGACCGCCTCGGCGCGCCGTTCGTCGCGGCGGTCGAGCTGATCCTCGGAAGCCGCGGGCGCGTCGTCGTGTCGGGTATCGGCAAGTCGGGTCATATCGCGCGCAAGCTCGCGGCGACACTCGCCTCGACCGGCACGCCGGCGTTCTTCGTTCATCCCGCCGAGGCCTCGCATGGCGACCTCGGCATGATCACCTCGGACGACGTCGTGTTGATGCTGTCGAACTCCGGCGAGACGGACGAGCTCATGTTGCTGACGCCGCATCTCAAGCGCCAGGGCGCCGCGATCGTCGCGCTCACCGGCAACGATGGCTCGTCGCTCGCGCAATCCGCCGACGTCCACCTCGACGCCGCGGTTGACGCTGAGGCCTGTCCGCTCGGTCTCGCCCCGACGGCCAGCACGACCGCCGCGCTCGCGCTCGGCGATGCGCTCGCGCTCGCGCTGCTCGATGCGCGCGGCTTCTCGGTCGAGGATTTCGCGCGCGCACACCCCGGCGGCTCGCTGGGGCGCCGATTGCTGACACGCGTGCGCGACGTGATGCGCAGCGGCCGTGACCTGCCCGCCGTCGGCATCGACGCGACGCTCGGCGAAGCGCTGGTCGAGATGAGCGGCAAAGGGATGGGCATGACGGCCATCGTTGACGGCGAGCGCCGCGTCGCCGGCATCTTCACCGACGGCGACCTCCGCCGCTGCCTCGACCGCATCCGCGACGTCAAGACAGTCAAAGTCGCCGAGGTCATGACCCGCTCGCCGCGGACGATCGACGCCGACCGCCTCGCGATCGACTGCGTCGACCTCATGGAGGGCACGCCCAAGGTGACGGTGCTTCTCGTCGTCGACGGCGACGGACGCCTCGCCGGCGCGCTCCACCTGCACGATCTCTTCCGTGCGCGGGTGGTCTGATGGCAGTTGCGAATGCCGACGACGTCGCGATGCGTGCGCGCGCCATTCGCCTCGTGACGTGCGACGTCGACGGCGTGCTGACCGACGGCCGTCTCTACTATGGCGACGACGGCAGGGAGATGAAGGCGTTTTCCTCGCTCGACGGCGTCGGCATCAAGATGCTCGCGAGCGCGGGCATCATGGTCGCGTGGATTACCGGCAGCAACGCCCCCTCCGTGGCCCACCGCGCGCGCGCGCTGGGCGTCACGCGCCTCGTGCAAGGTGCTGAGGACAAGCTTGCGCCATGGGAAGAGCTCCTTGGCGAGCTCGGGTTGCCGACCGCCGCCTGCGCGCACATCGGTGACGACCTGCCGGACCTGCCGCTCATCGTCCGCTGCGGCCTCGGCGTCTCCGTTCCGCACGCGCCCGCCGCGGTGCGTGATCGCGCGCATTACGTCACGCGGCGCGAAGGAGGCGCCGGCGCAGTGCGCGAAGTGTGCGAGCTCATCCTCGCCGCGCAGGACGCGCTCGACCCGCAACTCGCCGCATTCGGCGCCTGACCGTACGCGACGAATATGGATCGACGCGGCGCGCTCCTCGATCGACTGGTCTCCTGGTCGCCCGTGTTCCTGCTGGGCGGACTCGCCGCGCTCACGTACTGGCTCGACGCCCAGGTGCAGTCGGACTCCGCGCGCCGCGACGGCACCGCGCGCCACGACGCCGACATGTACATCGAGAATTTCCGCGCCGTCAGCTTCGACGCCGACGGCCACCTTCGCCAATCGCTCGCCGCCAAGCGCGCCGAGCATCACCCGGACGACGAAAGCGTCGACTTCACCGCGCCGTCGCTCGCACTGACCGACCCGGGACGGCCGCGGATGGCGATCACGGCGGACGCCGGAACGTTGACCGGCGACCGCGAGACCGTCACCTTTCGCGGCAACGTGCGCGCGACACGCGATGCGTTTCCGGCGGACGCCGAGGCCGGCAGCGAACCAAGGGGGCCCATCACGCTGACGTCGGAAACGCTGCGCGTCGTCCCGAAAAAGGGCCGCGCCGAGACCGACGGCCCGGTGACGGTCGAGGAACCCCGTGGAATAATCCATGCGGTCGGCATGGCCGTCGACAACGAGGCACATACGATCAAGCTCAAGTCCGGTGTCCACGGCACGATGTCGCCGGAGATCGCCCCCAAGTGAAGCCCCATCAAGCCCCGCCGCGTCCACACTTCGCGTTGATCGCGCTCTTTGCGCTTGCGTGCGGACTTCCGGCAGCGCCGGCCGGCGCGGAAAAAGCCGACCGCGAAAAGCCGATCAACTACTCGGCCGACACCGGCGACGTCAATTACCAGACGAAGGTGGGATCGCTCGCCGGCAGCGTGATCATCACGCAGGGCACGCTCACGATCCGCGCCGACCGGATGGTCTTCCGCCAGAATCCGGACAACTCGCTGTTCGTCACGGCCTACGGCAATCCGGTGAGCTTCCGCCAGAAGCGCGACGGCTTCGACGAGTACTACGAAGGCTTCGCGCAACGCGTCGAGTACGACGGCGCGAAGGAGTTCGTCGAGCTCTTCGACCGCGCGCTGCTGCGCCGCGGCCAGGACGACATCCGCAGCAA
>JBDTLY010000008.1:0-21066 GCA_039934535.1 Casimicrobiaceae bacterium
TGCACCCAATACCACTGCTCGGGGCGGCGCAACACCAGTCGCTCGAGCGCCGCGTTGTACGCGCGCGTCGTCAGCCGGATCGCCTCGCTGGTGTTCGCGTGCTCGACCGCCGGGATCGGCGCTTCGAAGCGCAATACGTGACGGCCGTCGGGCTCGCGCCAGCTCGTCGCCGGCACCACCGGCGCGCCGGTGGCGAGCGCGATGATCGCGAGGCTCTTGAACGTCCACGCCGGATGGCCGAAGAAGTCGACTGCGATGCCGTCGGGCGGACGCGCGTGCTGGTCGAATGGAAACACGATCATGTCCTCGGCCGCGAGCGTGGCGAGGATCGCGTCGAGCGAGCCGCGCTTCGGCAGCACGCCGAAACCCGCCTGGTTGAAGCGTCGCGTGACGAGCGCGTCGAGCCACTGCGGCTTGATCGCGCGCCGCACGAAATGGAAGCGGCCGCGGACTTCCGGATAGTTGCCGATGCCGGCGACCGTCGCGACTTCCCAGTTGCCGAAATGGCCGGTGAGGACGAGCACGCCCTTGCCCTGGTCGACCGCGGCGACGAGTCCCTCGATGTTCTCGACCCGCACCAGTGCGGCCTTGCGCGCCTGCGACAGCCAGCGGAACTTCAGGAATTCGCCGAAGAGCCGCCACAGATGGCCGTAATGCGCCTGCGCGAGCCGCACTATCTCTCCGGGTGAGATTGTGTCGCCGTAGACGCGATTCAGGTTGGCGAGGATCACCTTGCGCCGAAAGGGCAGGCAATGAAACAACACGCGGCCCGCGAAGGGCACGTCGACAAACGCCGGCTCGGCGAGCGCGACCGCCGACGCGTTCAAGCGATCGTGCGTCAGCGACAGCGCGATACTGCCGATCCGGTGCCGGCCCATCACTGCCGCCGCATTCGGCGCGGCGACGGCGTGCGGCGCGCCATAGTTGTCGCTGACGACGGAGAAGTCCTCGGGCAGGAGTTGTCCGCGCGCGGTCTCGCGCGGAAAGAGCTTGGCGCACGCTTCCTTCGCGGCGAAGCGGGCCGCAAGGCTCGCGGCGCGAGCCGGTCCGTCCCCGGCATCGGCGAGTTCCCGCGCGCTCCAGAATTTGCGCAGGCCGTCGGCGGGGGTCTCCGCCAGCAGACGCTCAATGCGCGCGATCTCGACCGAATCGATGCCGCAGCGGCCGGATGGAGCGGCGGCGTCCGCCATCGCTCGTTGATCTAGGCCGCGCGGACCAGCAGCGCGGCGTCGGTGCCGGCGAACCCACGGCAGAGAATGAGCGCCACGTTGCTGCGCGGCTCCTGCGCTGTCATGGAAACCGAAATGCCGTCGCAGTTGGGGTCGGGCTGTGCCAGCGTCGCGATGCCCGGCACGACGCCCTGCTTCAGCGCGTTGAGCGCGACCGTCGTCTCGACGATGCCGGCCGCGGCGATCAGGTGTCCGATCGCCCACTTGAAGGCGGTGACGGGCGGCGACGCGCTGCCGAATAGCGTGCGAATCGCGGCCGCTTCGGAGAAATCGGATTGCCAGACCCCGTTGCCGTGCGTGACGATCATGCCCACATCCGCCGCAGCGATCCCCGCATCGTCCAGCGCCTGCGTGACGGCGCGCACGACGCCGTCGCCGTCGTCGCGGATCGCGATCAGGCCCTGCGCTTCGCACGCGTGGCCGCCGCCCAGGATCTCGCCCAGGACCGGCGCATTGCGGCCCGCGGCGGATTCCTCGGTCTCGAGAAAGAGCGCCCCCGCGCCTTCGCCGAACAGGCTGCCGTCGCGCCGCACGTCGAACGGCAGCAGCGCATCGGAGGCGAGCAGGCCGAGCCGGTGGTAGTAGATGACCATCTGCGGCTCGATCGGCGCGTCGTGGCCCACGGCGACCGCGCGGTCGGCTTCTCCGGTGCGCAGCGCTTCGGTCGCCTCGATCACTGCGAGAATCCCGCCCACGCTGTGGTTGGTGATGCAGGCGTTGGGGCCCTTCAGTGTCCATTTGATCCCGATGTGGCCCAGCACGTTGTTCGACAGCGTGCGCAGGAGCCACATCGGATTGACCGTATTGGAAAGCTCGCGGCCGAAAGTCTGGAGGTCGCCGTTCGCGTCGGTCATCAATGGAAAATAATCGTACTGGTTCGAGAAGTTGCCCGCTCCCGAGCCGACATAGACACCGGTGCGATCGTTGTAGACGGCCATCGCGGCGGCGTCGAGCGCATCGCGGTGTGCGACAACGCCCGCCGACGCGAGCGCGCTGCCGGCCGCGTAGAGGCCGACGAGATCGGTGCGCCGGATGAGCTTGTGCAGCTTGCGGTCGTCGACCAGCGCGCGCGGGTTGAAATCCGGAATTTCCGCCGCGACGCGGCATGGCCATCCGGTCGTGTCCCACTGCGTGATCGGTGCGATCGCGGAACGGCCCGCGACGATCCCGTCGAATATCGCGGCCGGGTCCATGCCTCCGCCGCAGACGGCGCCCGTGCCGGTGATGAGTACGCGCCGCGCGCTCATGGCAATTCGCGCCCCATCAATGGTCGGCGGCGCCGACGCCGTCGACTTCGACCGGATTGCGCAGCACGACGCAGCTGTTCGAGCCGCCGAAGCCGAACGAATTCGACAGCGTCATCCGCACGTGCTGGTGCCGCGGCTTGCCGACGATGAGATTGAGGTCGCAATCCGGATCGCGCTCGGCGAGATTCGCGTTGATCGGCATCTCGCCGTGGTGAATGGCGAGCGCGCACACGGCGACTTCCACCGCGCCGGCGGCGGAAATGAGGTGGCCCATCGTGCTCTTGGTCGAGCTGACCGGCAGCGTTGCGACGTGCTCGCCGAAGACCGCGTGCGTGGCCGCGCTTTCGCTGCGATCGTTCATCGGCGTCGACGTGCCGTGCGCGTTGAGGTAGTCGACGTCACCAGGCGTCGCGCCGGCGTCGGCGAGCGCGGCGCGCATCGCCTGGATCGGGCCATCGCCGTCCGGCGGCGAATCGGTGATCCGGTAGCTCGACAGCGAGTTGCCGTCGCCCGCGAGTTCCGCGTAAATCCGCGCGCCGCGGCGGCGTGCCGCTTCCCACTCCTCCAGCACGACGAAGCCCGCGCCTTCGCCCAGGAGGAAGCCATTGCGCGTGAGGTCGAACGGACGGCTCGCGCGCTGCGGCGTTTCGTTGTCGGGCGACAGCGCGGACAGGAGGCAGAAGCCGGAGATGCCGACCGGGCTGATCATCGAGTCGAAGCCGCCGGCGAGCGCCTGGTCGACCGCGCCGCGGCGGATCAGCTTGAGCGCGGTGCCGAGCGCCTGCCCGCCCGAGGCGCACGCGGTATGAACGGACGTCGCATAGCCGCAGATGTTGTGCTGGCGCGTCAGCAGCGCGACGCCCGCAGTGGCCTGGCTGCGGCAGAACGCCATGGGATCGTTCGCCGCGGGGTCGGACAGCATGGCCGCGTAATCGATGTCGCCCGTGGGCGCGCTGTGATCGTGCGTCGCCGAGAGGTCGACGAAGTCGCTCGTCATCATCGCGGCGCCGACCGCGCATCCCCAGCGCCGTGCGGTCTCCTCGGTGGGCCGGATGCCGGCGTCGACAAACGCCTGCTCGGCGGCGGCCAGCGCGAAGCGGTGCGAGCGGTTCGCGAGCTTCAGGATCCTGCGCGGGACCGGTACGGCGCTGTCATCAAAATCCTTCACTTCGGCGGCGATGCGCACCGGGAAGCCGCTCGCGTCGAACAGCGTGATTTCCGCTCCGCCGCTGCGTCCGGCGAGAAGCGCCTCCCAGGTCGTCGCGACGTCGTTGCCGACGGGCGTGACAAGGCCGATTCCGGTGATCGCGACACGGCGTTTTGCGTTCATGCCGAGGGTCTCCGACAAAGGTCCACCTGCGCCGTCGCGACCATCCGGCCTTCGGCGCGCGCAGTGAGCGATGCGACGATCGCGCTGTCCCCGGACACCGACAGCTCGGCGGTCAGGTCGAGCGCCTGTCCCGGCGGCGTGAACGAGCGCACCTTCACGTTGGTCATGCGTTCCGCCACCAGGGTTCCCGACCCGTTTCCGCCTGCGGCGTTCACCGCGAGCTGAATCATTTCATTCAGCAGCAGCGTGGCCGGAAACACCGGGCGGCGCGGGAAATGGTCGTGGAAGAACGGCGCGGCCTCCGGCACATAGAGCTTCGCCGTCGCGGATTTGCCCGGAACGAGCACGCCGGGCTCGACGTGGAATCCGTTGATGCCGTGGAAGCGGCCGGCGGGGGCGCCCGCGCCGCACAGCACGTCGAAGCGCTCCTTCAGCACGAGGGGCGAGTCGAATTCGTCGAGCGGCAGCATCGGCCCGAGGCAATCGATCAGCTCGAGCGCCCGCTCGCCGTCGACGTCCGCCCAGCCGCGGTAGGAGACCGCCTCGTCGTCGCAACTCTCGAGCTCGACGCCGAGCTCGAGCGTCTCGCCGGGCTTCACGTCGCGCAGGAACCGCGTCTCGAGGGCCAGCGCCGCCACCGGCCGGCCGCGAAAATCGATGTGATCCATCGCCACCCACGACGCGAGCTGGCCCACGGCCTCGGCGACGAGGCACGAGGGGAACGCCGTGAGCCCGTCCGGGATGGTGAAATAGCCGCGCGCGTGCGGGCCCCTCCGCGTGTAATCGCGGATCCGGTCGACAAAGGAGAACGCGGAAAAGTGATCACCCATGGCGGTCACGCTTGCGGGTTCCTTGTCGGGGCGACTTGCATCAGGCGTCGCCGTTCATCACGCCGCGGCCGACCCCTGCCGCTGCGCCGCGATCACGAGCTTGCAGAAGGTTTCCGGCGTGAACAGCCGCGGGATGTCCTTCACCTTGAGCGGCGTGCGGAAGCGGTCGGCCGTCACCTCCGAGAGATAGGACTTGAGCTGCGCGAGTCCCACGTCCGTGACGAGGCCCTTCTGCTCGAACTCCGCCTCGGTCAGCGTGCCCCGGGCGTTTTCGACGATCTTGCCCCGCGGGATCTTGACCTTGAACGCGCGCTCGAGGCGGAAGACCATGTCGAGGAAGTCGATCGACTCCGCGCCAAGGTCCTCGATCAGCGATGCGTCCGGCTTGACTTCGCCGATGTCGCATCCGAGCGCGTCGGCGATCGTTTCGGCGACCGTCGGGTAGACCGCGTTGATTTCGTCTTTCGTGATTTCCATTTGCGCCATCGTCGTCACTCCATCTTGAAGCCGCCATCGACACTTAAGACCTGCCCCGTCACGTAATTTGCATACGAGGAGGAGAGGAACCAAACCGCGTACGCGACCTCTTCCGGCTGGCCGAAGCGCCGGAGAAGGATGCGCGCTTTGACGTCATCGCCCGCCATCTCACGCACGGCGGCCGACATCTCGGTCTCGATCACGCCCGGCGCCACGCCGTTGACGTTGATCCTGCGCGGGGCCAATTCGACCGCGAGCGCCCGCGTGAACGCGTTGATCGCGCCCTTGCTCGCGGCGTAGTTGGTCTGGCCGCGCCCGCCTTTGTCGCCGGCGACCGAGCTCAGGTTGACGATGCGCCCCGCGCGCTTCGAGATCATGTGCGGTACCACGGCGCGCGTCACGTTGAACACGCCGGTCACGTTGGTATCGAGCACGTCGGCGACGTCGGCATCGTCGAACGCGGCGAGCGGATTGTCCCGGATCACGCCAGCGTTGTTGACCAGGATATCCACGCGTCCGCAGCGCTCGACCACACGCTCCACTGCCGCTGCACATGCCTGCGAGTCGCGGATGTCCACCTGGTCCGAGGTCACGGTGTTCCCGCCGGCATGCGCTGCCGCGACTACCTCCGCGGCGGCCGCGGTATCGCTGCGAAAGAAGAACGTCACGTCGGCGCCTTCGGCGGCGAAGAGGCCGACGATCGCGCGGCCGATGCCGCGGCTCCCGCCCGTCACGATGGCGACCTTGCCGGCGATTCCCGCGTCGGGTTTCATCATCAGCTCGCTAACCCGAGATCGCGAACCCGCCGTCGACCACCAGCGTGTGTCCGTTGATCATGCGGGCCTCGGGCAGGCAGAGGAGATAGACGGCGCCCGCGACGTCGTCCGGCGTCAGTACCGGGCCGGCAGGCGTGCGCCGGGCGAAATCGGCGAGGAGCTCCTCGCGGTTCGCGAAATAAGCGAGCGCATCGGTGTCGACCACGCCGGCGGAGACGACGTTGACGCGGATGCCGCGGGACCCGAGCTCCTGCGCGAGCGCCCGGGCGAGCGCCTCCAGCGCCGCCTTCGACGCGCCGACGAAACCGTAACCCGGCATCGCCCGCGACGCGCCGAGGCTCGAGATCGCGATGATTCGTCCGCCGTCCCGCATGAGGTCGAGGCTCCGCTGGGCGAGCAGGTTCAGCGCCAGCGCGTTGGTCTCCATGCACCAGCGCCAGTGCTTCAGCGTCATCTCGGTGGCCGGTTTCAGCACGCCGGAGGCCGCGTTGCTGACGACGATGTCGAGGCGGTCGAACTCCTGGCGGAACCCGGCGAACATTTCGTCGACGCTGTCCGGGATGCCGACACTCGCCTGCAGCGCGCAGGCGCGCCGGCCGAGTCCGCGAATCTCGTCGCACAGCGTGGCGGCTTCGTCAGCGCTGTTGTAGTAGTTCACGGCGACATCGCAGCCGGCGGCGGCCAGCTTCCGGGCGATCGCGCGACCGATGCCCCTGGCGGCGCCCGTGACAAGCGCGACTTTTCCGGCAAGCGGCTCCGCCATGCGATGGGTCAAAGTGAAGGGTGATCGGCGTCGCCGGAATTCCGGGGCGGCCCGCGAGTGTGTCCGCCGGCCTCGGCTCCCGGGGCCGCGACAGACGAATTTTACCCCAACCGGGGAGAATTCCCCCTTGTTGGGTTAGCCCGGGGCCAGCCCGCGGCGCGCCCGGACGAAGCGCTGGGCTTCGATCGCCCAATGCTTCTTGAGACCGTACCAGACGTCGGCGGCGAACATGACATGCTCTTCCGGGCCTTCCGGCAGCGGTGCCAAGGCGGACGGGTTCTCCGGAACGTAGGCGTCGATCCAGGCGCGCATCGCGGGGCTCTGCAGCAGGTCCCGGGTCGCCGGCACGCTGACATGCGCGTAGTCCGCCGGGAGCCAGGTGTTCCGGACGACGGCATTCCCGCTCGCGCTGAAAGACTTCAGGTCCTCGAACGCGGGCCCGTCGAGCGCCCACAGGTCGAAGCCGATCCGGAAGCCGACGAACTCGTCGACGGTGTCGGGAATCGTGCGGACACGATCCAGGACGATCCAGTGATTCGGGA
Organism: Casimicrobiaceae bacterium; assembly: GCA_039934535.1. Taxonomy (GTDB): domain Bacteria; phylum Pseudomonadota; class Gammaproteobacteria; order Burkholderiales; family Casimicrobiaceae; genus CAIWHR01. The sequence goes on from JBDTLY010000008.1 coordinate 7,195, forward strand.
GCGCAAGTGCCCAGCCGCCCGTGCCCACGGTCGCGACATACCCGAGCCGCAGGCCCACGACCGGCCGCGCCGCGCCGGTCAACGGATCGACGATTGTCGTCGCCGTCTCGAGCTTCCCGGTCACTGGGTTGAAGGGATGGAGCTCCTTCGACCAATCGCCCGCGAGCTCGTGCAGCACCTTGATCGCCTGGATGCCGCCCTGGCTGTGGCCGATCATCGTCGGGCGCACGCCCTCGTGCTCGTAGCACCACGCGATCATTCCAGCGATGTTCGGCGCGCTTTCGTAGGGACTGAGCGACCAGTCGTTTTCGTGGGGCGTTAGGATCCGCTCTTCCGGATACCCCATTCCGATGAGAAACGCGCCGAGCGACTCCATGGCGAGGTAGACGGGGTAGATGCCCCCGCGAATCAGGAAAATCCGCGGCGCGGGCGCCTTCGCCAGCGTGTCGCGAACCTCCGCCGCGGTGATTTTTCCCGGGTCGAGGGCGAGGATGCGATCTTCGAGCGCGCGATCCATCGGCACCGAGCGCAGGACGTTGCCCGGGGCCGAGACCACCGCCGGAGTCGCGCGCGGCGACACCGGCGACGTGGAACAGCCGCTGCCCGCGGCGATGCAGACGCCGAGCAGAAGGAGGGTAAGAGTGCGGAGCGAGGTCATGCGTCGAGATTGTTTACGCCGTCGATCAGCGCGGCCGCTATTCTAGCGATGTCTTCGGCGGTATAGGCGGCAATTCGGTAGGACAGCCCGATATGCAACATGCCGCCCGCCGTGGTCGCGGCGACGATGAGCGGCGACGCAGGTCCGGTAGATACGGCGCGCAGGTACTCGGCCGGCGGTCTTGCGGCGGAAGCTTGTGGCCACAGCGCATCGACATCGAGCGGCGTGAATCCCGCCCACGCCGGGTAATTCTTGGCGTCCACATTGGCGCGTTGCGACGGCGAAAGGCGCGGCCACAGGAGCACCATTCCGGCCAGCGCGATCAGCGTCTGCAGGTAGAGCTTGCGGCGCCGCACGCGCGACGTTTCGCGGTGTATGTCCCGCGCCACCTGCTCCAGTGCGATACCTCGCGGGACGGGATGCGCATAGCGAAACGAGCTCAGGAACTGGCCGAACGACGCGTCGGCGCTCGTCCCGAACTCGCGGCGGACATTGATGATGGACGCGATGCCGATCTCGCGGCGCCGCTCGTCGTGCCGCGCGTCGCCGGCGATGGGCGCGATCGCTTTCATGAGGAGCGCCATCATGAGGTCGGCGCGGGTGACGTCCCAGGCGCGCGCAGTGCGGGAAATTGCTTCCACGCCCTTGGCGGAGATCCGGATCGTCGCGAATTTATTCTGACGGTCGTTGCCGCGCGGGTAGCGGGGCCGAAGCGCGCGGCGCGCGCTCGCCATGATCGCGGGGACGGCGGTCAGCCCGGCGAGCACGTAACCGGCGTTGCGCAGGAACACGGGGCCGCCCGTTGCGGGATAGAGCGACGGGGGCGGCACGACCGTCGCGTTTTCCGAGTAACGAGCGACGATGTCGGCAAGCAGGCCGACGATCGAATCGCCGCCGGCCACGACATGGTCGTAGGCAACGCCGAAATGAAACGAATTCCCGGCGTCGACCGCGAAGAACCGGAACGGATCGGTGCGCCCGTCGGGCGCGAAGCGCAGGTTGATTCCGCGCTCCATCGCGCCGCGAAGGACTTCGGACGGGCCTCCGCCTCCGGGGAGGACTTCGAGCGCCGTCTGCGCCTTGCCGCCTGTGTATTCGTAGCGCCGATGGCGAGTGTCGAGCTCGAAGCCGGCGAGTCCGCGGGCGGCGAAGGCGGCGTCGATGTCGCGTGTCAGGCGCGGCGCGTCGAGCGGCGCGAGAACGCGCACGACGTGCACCGCGTTGTACGGGTGAAGCTCGCGCCAGCGGAGCATCGTCGCCTGGAAGATGTTGAGTCGACCCTTCATCGTCGTCGTCTCAGCGCGCCACTTTTTTCGCTTCGCGGCACCAGTGCCTGGCGACGCTGTGCCAGATGTCGGCGGCGTGCACGAGGTTCGTCGTGTCGACATCGGATGCGGGAATCGGCGCATCCGAGCCCGGACGGTAGACGTCGATCCAGGCACGGGTGACGGCGTTTTCCGCGAGGTGTTCCGTGCGCGGCAGGTCGACGTGGCGGTAAGCGACGGGCAGCGTCACGTTGCGCACGCGCGCCGACCCGGTCGCGGCGTACTGCGCGGATCCGGGAAACGTGCCGGCGATCGCGTCCCACGGAATCACGAACCCGGTGAATTCGTCGACGGTGTCGGGGACGTCGTGCAGTTTCCCGACCATGGTCCACTGCCCCAGCAGCAGGCGCGGCAGCGTGCCGGTGGCGAGCGCGCAGGCGTACGGCACCTTCAGTCCGAGCGCCGGCCGCTGGCGTCCGCTGGCGGGATCGACGATCGTGTCCCGCGCCAACGCCTCGCCGGTCAGCGCGTTCACCACCGGGACGCGGCTCGCGAACGCGCCGGCCAGTTCGTGCAGCGTGCGCACCGCCAGCATCCCGCCGCCGCTGTAGCCGATCAGCAGCGGCATCATGCCCTCGTGCTCGTAGTGCCAGGCCAGCATTCCCGCAAGCGCCGCGCTCGAACCAGCGCTCGAGTAGGACCACGCGCCGTCGGCCGGATTGCGGATGCGCTCCGCCGGATAGCCCATGGCGACCAGGAACCGCGCGAAGGGATCCATCGTGACGAGATCGAAGCTCCCCGAAATGACGATGATCCGTGGCGCGGGGGCCAGTGCGAGCACGTCGCGGATTTCGTGCGGCGACAGGCGTTCGCAATCGAGGTCCGCGAGCGTCACAGGCGCGGCGCCGGCGCCGAGGCACGACACCGGCATTGCGATGGCGGCAAGGCACACGGCGAGCGCAGCCGTCAGCGCGGCCAGAAGCGCCCCGTGTGCGCGATGTAGCGTGCGTACGTTTCGCCGTGGCTCGCGAGCAGATGACGCTCCTCGTTGCGCGCCTTGAGGTTCACGAGCGCGATATGGATGACGGCGAGCGCCAGCATCGGCGGCGTCGGCAGGACGACGGCGGAGCACACGATCAGCAGCGCCTGATATGCGTAGATCGGGTGCCGGATCCGCTGAAACGGGCCATCGGTGATGAGCTCGGTCTTTTCGTCGAGCGCGACGTCCATGCGCCAGTGCTCGCCCATGCGCACCCAGCAGCGCGCGGTGGCCGCGAAGCACGCGATCGCCACGAGCGCGGCCGCCCAGCGCAGCAGGCCGTACGCCGGTCCGTCGACGTTCGGCACGCCCCACGGCGCATCCGCGCGTTGCAGCGCGATCCATGGCAGCGCAATCCAGGCGGCGACGAGCGGAACCCAGACGACCCACATCAACCGTTCCTTGCCCTGCTGCGGAACAAGACCGACGTCGTGGCGCGTCTTGCGCCGGTTGCGCACGACCATCCGGCCCACGCCCAGCCAGTAGGCGGAGACGGTGACCGCCAGGATCAGCAGTGGAATGTCCTGCATGGGTATTTGCGCGACGGCAGCGCCGCGGCCTCGATGAGCGAGCGCGACCGTTGCAGTATATCGCCAGCGCCTCAGGCAGAGAAGGCGGACCGTGTCGTCGGCGGCGCGGCGCGCAGCGCTTCTTCCCGCGCGGCGGCGGCGCCGAGCCCCGCCCCCACAATCGACCAGAACAGGAGCGCGTTCTGGCGCACGAAGAAATCGTCGGTGAGGTTCTTGGCGAGTACGCCCGCGACCAGCGCGAGGCCCGCCGCGCCGATCGCCGCGATTCCCGGGTCGCTGCTGCGCGCAACGCGCCTGAACGCGACCGTCACCTGGCCCAGCAACAGGAGCAGCGCGAGCAGGCCGGGCAGGCCGGTCTCGAGCGCGCGGTTGAGGAACGTGTTGTGGGCGTGCATCAGAAGCGGATCGTTGAAATGGGCGACGAACGCTTCGCGCGACGTCCATTTGCCGAGCCCCGCGCCGATCCATGGATGGTCGGCGATCCGGCTCGTGGCGAAGCGCCACAGGTCGCCCCGCGGATCTTCGGACAGGAATTCCCACACGCCGGTGCCCGGCGCCGCAAGCGCAATGCGCGATTCGGAGGCGGTGAACACCTGGAACAACGCGAGCGTCGCGACGAGCGCGCCGACGGCGAGCATCGACGCCGCGCGGAACCGCGAGTTCCAGTAGCGCATCGAGAAGAGCGCGAAAATCGTGATCTCGGCCGCGGCTGCGAGCCAGAAGGTCCGGTTGAGCGTCATGAAGCCGGCGCCGAGACAGCCCGCCGCCATGACCAGCGCGCCGATGCGCGTGGCCGAGTGCGGCTTCGAGCGCAACGCGAAGAGCAGGAACACCGGCAGCACGGTAATCAGGAACGTCGACACCGTTCCCACGTCGCCGAAGCGGCCGAAATCGAACCACGCCTGACCCGGCGCGAACTGCGCGATGCCGAGCGCCAGCGCGATGAACGTCACGACAACCAGCAGGCGGCCGAGCCAGCGCGCGCCGTCGCGGCGGCGCGCGAGCGTGTACCACGTCGCCCACGTGCCGAAGGTGTAGAGGACTTCATACCGGTATTCGCTCAGCGACACGAAGCGATGCTGCGCATAGACGACAGAAATCCCCGCCACCACCATCCACGCCGCCCAGCCCGCAATCAGCGGCAGCCTCGGCATTTCGCGCCAGCCGCCGGCGATGAACGTGAGCAGCGCGGCGAGGCCCAGCGTGGCGGAGCGCACGGCCAGCAGATGGTGGAACGGGAGTGTGCCGACGAAAAGGCACGCGAATACGAGACCGCCCGTCCACAGGGCGGCGCGGGTCGATGAATCGGGAGCGGGTGCGGACATCGTCGTCAAATCCGGCGGGAAAGTCCGGATTCAGGAACGCCGCCGGCCTGCCGCCATGATAACCGAGCCGATCAATCCGCCGCGGCCAGGGTGGCGAGCTGATCCAGCGATTCGTCGAGCAGCAGGAGCTGCAGCACCTGCTCGGCGAATCCGGCCCGTCCGTTGCGCCAGGCGGCCACGAACGCGTCAATACGCTCCGCTTCGAGCAAGCCCTCCGATCGTCGCCCAAGGCGGCTGCCGAGGCCGTCCATCCGCGGGGCAAGTTCGCCCTCGAGCCAGCCCGCGAGCGGCGGATTGAAGCCGCGCTTCTTGCGCGCGAACGGATCGAGATCGCCGAGCGCGGCCATCGCCGGCGCCAGCAGCGTGCGCGGCGGCGTGGTGAACCGCACCTCGCGCGGCAGCGCCATCACGGCGCCGACGAAACGATGATCGAGGAACGGCGCGCGCATCTCGAGGCCGTGCGCCATCGTGCAGAGGTCGGCCTTGCGCAGGATGTAGTCAGGGAGGTAGTTGAGGCGATCGATCTCGAGCAGCGTTTCGATCCCGGCGTCGTCGGTGTCAGGCATCCGCCAGTAGTGCGCAGGCGGCGCCGCCTCCGGCGCGAAGAACGCGCGCTCGCCGGGCGTGAATCCCGAGAACCGCAGCGCGTACGCCGCGCGCCAGTCGAGCCGGATTTCCTCGACGGCGCGCTGCCAGCCGCTGCCGCCGATGCCCGCGGGCGCGCGCAGTCGCGGCAGCACGATGCCGCGGCGCCAGCGCGTGCGCAGGTGCTTCGCGTAGCGCTTGTAACCGCCGAAGAGCTCGTCGCCGCCATCGCCGCCGAGCACGACCTTCACGTGGCGCGTCGTTTCGCGCGCGAGATACCACGTCGGCACGCACGACGGATCGGCGAACGGCTCGTCGAGGTCGGCGACGAGGCGCGCGAAATCGTCGCCGATGCCGGTCGGAATCGCGATCGCGAGATTGGGAAAGCCGAGGCGGTCCGCCGCCGCGCGCGCGAGCGCGCTTTCATCGAACGGCGTGCCCGGGAACGCGGCGGTGAAGCTCTGCAGCCGGTTGAAACCCATCGCCGCGAGCCGGCAGGCGATGGCCGAGGAATCGACGCCGGACGACAGGAAGAGCCCCAGCGGGCGATCGGCGACCGTGCGCATGCGGATCGCCGCGTCGAGCGTGGGCAGCCAAGGTTCGGTAGAAGGCCCCGGCCGCCAGTACTCCCGCGTGTCGAGCTTGCCGGTCGCGAGGTCGTAGCGCAGCCAGTGCGCGGGCGGCAGGCGCCGGATGTTTTCGAAGATCGTGCGCGGCGCGGGTATCGTCCGGTGCGCGAGATAGGCGTCGATGCCGTCGGCGGAAAATTTTCGCGCGTCGCGCGGCAGCCACGGCAGCAGCGCGCGGGTGGTCGACGCGAACGCGAAACCGTCGTCGCGATGCGCGTAGACGACGGGCTTCAGACCGAGCCGGTCGCGGATCACATAGACCTCGCGCTGCCGGAGATCGAGGATCGCGATCGCGAACATGCCGCGCAGGCGCGAGACGAAGTCGATGCCCCAGTGCTCGTACGCGTGCAGGATGAACTCGGTGTCGGAGCGCGTGCGAAAGACGTAGCCGGCCGCCTTTAGCGTCGCCGCATCGTCCGCCCAGTCGTAGACTTCGCCGTTGTACGAGATCCACACGTCGCCGGCCGCGTTGCCCATCGGCTGGTCGGCTTCGGGCCGCGGATCGATGATCGACAGCCGCGTGTGGAGCAGCGCGTTGGGCGCCGCCGCGGTCGCCGGCGCAAGGTCAGCGCACCAGAAGCGCATGTGCTCGGCGTCCGGACCGCGCTGGCGCAGCGCCGCCATCATCCGCTCCACCTGCGCCGGTACCATGACGCGTTTTCCGAAGAAGCCCGCGATCCCGCACATGATCAGCGTGCCTCCACCACGGCGCGGAACACGGATTCCATCCGGTCGAGCATCCGGTCGAGGCCGAAATCGCGCGTCGCGCGTGCACGTCCCGCGCTGCCGAAACGCTCGCGGAGTGCCGCATCGTCGCGCAGCCGCGCGATCGCGCTGCCAAGCGCCGGGACGTCGCGCGGGGGCACGATGATGCCGGTCACGCCGTCCTCGACTGCTTCCCGTATCGCGCCGACGGTTGTCGACACGACGGGGATGCCGCACGCCATCGCCTGCATGATCGCCTGCGGCACGCCCTCCTCGCCCCACGACGGAAGCGCGAAGAGGTCCAGCGCCTGCAGCCACGGCACGACGTCTTCCTGCTGGCCGGCGAAACGGACGCGGTCGGCGAGATCGAGCGCCGCGAGCTGCACGTCGAGCCGGTTGCGGTACGGGCCGTCGCCGACGACGACGACGTTCCACGCGCTCCACGCGGCACGGTCGCGCGCGAGCGCCTCGAACAGCATGTCGTGCCCTTTCCAGTCGCGCAGCGTGGCGACGATGCCGATCGTCGGGCGCGGCGGCAGCCCGAGCCGCGCACGCGCCGCTTCCGCGTTGCCGGGAACAAAGCGCGCGAGGTCGATGCCGGTCGGGATGGACGTCATCCGGTCGAGCGGAACACCATTGTCGCGCGCTAGCTGCGCACGCAACGCCTCGCCGGTCGTCACGATGTGCGTCGTCGCATGCGTGTAGAGCCAGCGCGTGGTCGGGCGATTGCGAATGGTCGTCGATACGTGGCGGGTGCGCACGATGGGCGGCGCGCCGGGCAGCGTCGCGCAAGCAAGTGCCCCGAGCCAGCTGTCCGTCGAGCTGTGCGTATTGAGGACGTCGATGTGCCCGCGCTGTCCCGCGAGCCAGCGGCGGAGCGCGAGGAGATTCGCGGGCCGCTTCCTGCGGATGTCGAGGCGCACGACTGGCACGCCCATCCGCTCGCCCGCATCGGCGATCGGCGACTCCCCCGGCGCGACCAGCGTGACGCGATGTCCTCGATCGAGAAACCCGCGCGCTTCGGTCAGGATGCGGATCTCCTGGCCGCCCCAGCCGCAGGAGTTCTCGGTGTGCACGATTGCAAGCGGTTTCACGTCAACTGGAAATCCGGCTCGTAGCGCGCGAACCAGCGCTCGAGGATCAGCAGCACCCACAGGCGCATCGCGTGGTTCTTTCGGCCCGCGGTGTGCTCGGCCACCAGCCGCGCGATCGCTTCCGGGCGAATGAGGCCGCGACGCGCGAGTCCCTGCGGGCCGAGGGCGCGCGCGATGTCGTCCTTGAGCTCGTGCGCGAGCCAGCGTTCGAGCGGCATCATGAAGCCCTGCTTTTCGCGATGGACGATGTCGCGCGGCAGGTACCGCTCGGCGAGCGACTTCAAGAGATGCTTGCGCTCGTTGCCGCGCACCTTGAGCGACGGATCGAGACGCGCGCACCAGCCGTAGAATTCGTGGTCGAGATACGGCACGCGCGCTTCCAGCGAGAACGCCATCGTCGCGCGATCGACTTTCGCGAGGAGGTCATCGGGGAGCCACAACCTGGCGTCGACGTCGAGCAGGCGATCGAGGTAGTCGGGCGAGTCGCAGGTGTCGTAAATCGCCTCGGCATGATCGGCGATGCGCGCGCGCGCCGCTGCCGCGAAGGCCGGCGTGAAATACTCGGCACGCAGCAGCGAATCGAAGATGTTCGGAATGGTCGCATAGCGGCGCGAGCGCGGCTCGGCCGCGGCCTTGAGGATCCGGTCGCGCGCGAGGCGCGGCGGCAGCTTGCGGGCAAGCCATGCGAACGGCGAGCCGCGCGCGCCGAGCACGCGGGTCAGGCGCTCTTCGCGCAGCCGTTTCGAGTAGTTCGAGTAGCCGCCGAAGACTTCGTCGGCGCCTTCGCCGGTCAGCACGACGGTCACCTCGCGCCGCGCGAATTCCGCGAGGAGCATCGTGGGCAACGCGGCCTGGTCGCCGAAGGGCTCGTCGAACACGTCGACCCAGCGGTTGAGTGCGGGCAGCACTTCCTCGGGTGCCAGCATCAGGCAGTGATGCCGGCTGCCGATGTGCCGCGCGACGCGGTCCGCCTCCGCATGCTCGCTGCCGACGTCCGCCCCGGTGAAGCCCAGGTTGAACGTGTCGAGCGCGCGGCCCGAGATGCGCGTCGCGAGCGCGGCCACGACGCCGGAATCCACGCCGCCGCTCACGAACGCGCCGAGCGGCACGTCGGCGACCAGCATCGATTCGACGGATCGGGCGAGGCGTGCGTCGAGTTGCTCGAGGGCGATCGACTCCGGGAATTCGTGCTTCGGCGCGTAGGACGGCCGCCAGAATTCGCCGGTCGCGAGCGCCCCATCCTTCACCGACAGCCAGTGGCCGGCGGGCAGCTTGCGGATCGCGCGATAGACGCTGCGCGGCGCGGGGATGTACTGGCATTCGAGGTAGAGCGCGAGCGCGTCGAGGTCGATTGCGTGGGGCAGCCCGGGAAACGGGCGCAGCGCCTTCAGCTCCGAGCCGAACGCGAGCGCGCCGTCGTGCCAGGCGTAATAGAGCGGCTTGACGCCGAAAGGGTCGCGCGCGAGAAACAGCTCGCGCCGGTCGCGGTCCCACAGCGCGAACGCGAACATGCCCGCCAGCCGGTCGAGCATGCGTGGACCCCAGGCCTTCCAGCCGTGGATCAGCACTTCGCCGTCGCCCTGCGTGACGAAGACGTGACCGGCCGCCGCGAGCTCGCGCCGCAGCGCGCGGAAATTGTAGATCTCGCCGTTGAACACGACCGCGATGCCGCCGTCAGCCGACACGAGCGGCTGGTGACTGCCGGCGATGTCGATCACCGACAGCCGTCGAAAGCCGAGGCCGACGGGGCCGTCGAAAAAAAAGCCGTCGTCGTCAGGCCCGCGATGCGCGAGCGCCGCCGTCATCGCCGGCAACGCGGCACGCGCCCGGGGATCGTCGGAGAAATAGCCGGTGATGCCGCACATGGGAGGGGAAGATGCAGGACTGCGGTGGACCGGCAACGAGCGCACCGGACAACGGCGATTATAGCCTTGCGCCCAGCGTGTCGTAGAGCGCGAGGAGACGAGTCGCCATCGCGTCCGGCGACAATGCGGCAACCGCGCCGACGGCGCGTGCGGCAACATTCGCGCGTTCGCCTTTGTCGAGCAGCCGCTCCATGTGCGCGGCCAGCGCGGCGTTGTCGTTCGCATCGCAGATCCAGCCGGCGCCGTGCGCGACGACGAGCTCGCCGGCGCCGCAGCGGCGGCTGGTGACGACCGGCAGGCCGCAGGCGAGCGCCTCGAGCACCGCATTCGACAGCGGATCGTAGAGGGTGGGCAGGACGAACGCGTCCGCGGCGCCCAGGTAAGGACGCGGATCCTGCTGCGGTCCCGCGAATACGACGCGGCCGCTCACGCCGGCACGACGGGCAATCGCTTCATAGCGCGCGGGGTGCTTGTCGCGGCCCACGACGACGAGCCGCGCGCGAGCCGGGAGCCGCGCGAGCGCGCGCAGCGCGACCGGCACGCCCTTGCGCGCATAGCCCGAGCCCACGAGCAGGAAGACGACGTCGGACTCCGCGATGCCGAGCCGCGCGCGCGTGGCCGCACGGGCATCGCGCACGCCGGGATTGAACTCGCGCGGATCCACCGCATTGTAGATCACGTGCAGCCGTTCGTCGGGGAACGGAAAATTCCGGCGAATGTCGTCGCGGACCATTTGCGAAATGCAGATCACCGCCTTGAGCGACGGGTCCGCGAACACCCGCGCCTCGGCCGCCAGCGTGTACCGGTGATGCGGGTTGGCCGCGATGGCGAGCCGTTCCGCGACGCCGCCCACGCGCAGCCGTTCCGCGAGCCAGGTCCGATGGACGCCGTCGCCGGCACGGAAGATGTCGCAGCCGGCGATGCGCTCGTGTGTCTGCACGATGTCGGGGCGATCGCGTTGAAGCGCATGCCGCACCGCGCGGGCGAAGCCCGCGTCGCGCCAGACGCCGCCGACGTAATAGGGATTGCAGATGACGGGCTCGATGCGCCCTGCGGGCGACGGCGGCCACGACCGCGTGTACATGCGCACCTTCACGCCGCGCTCGATCAGCGTGTCGATCGCGCGCTCGATGAACCGCTCCGCGCCGCCGAAGGGCGTGTAGCGCTGCCGGACCATTCCGAGCTTCATTGCGGCGCTGCCGTCCCGGTCTCGGCCAGAAGCGAGACCACGGCGGCTGCGACCCGATCCAGCGGCAGCGTCAACAGGCAATCGGAATTGTTGCTGCCGCCGCAGCCGTTGTTGTGGCACGGCCGGCAGGCATGGACCGTCGAGGTGACGACGCGATGCGGCACGCGCCATGGTCCCCATATGCGCTCGTCGCTCGGGCCGAACCAGGCGACCACCGGCGTGCCGGCCGCGGAGGCAAGATGCATGGGCGCCGTGTCGCAGCCGATGAACAGGCGGGCCGAGGCGATCAACGCCGACAGCTCGGTCATCGTCAGCTGACCGGTGAGGTCGACAATCGGCGCGGCGAGCGCCGTCTTGATCGCGTTGACGAGCGGCGCCTCCGCCGGATCCGGCGCGCCCGTCATCACAAGAGGCCAGCCCATCGCCGCGAGCCGGTCGAGCAGCGCGGCCGTCGGCGCCGCCGGCCAGCACTTGAAGAGCCAGCGCGAGCCCGGGTGGATCAGCACGAAGCGCCCGCGCTCGAGCTTGTGCGCGGCCAGCAACTCCGTGATTCGCCTTTCCGCATCGGGGCCGGGAACGTGGACGAGCTTCCTGTCGGCGTCCTCCGGCCAGATGCCAATGCGGCGCAGCGCGTCGAGGTCCGCTTCGACGGTGTGCCGCGGCGTCGAGGCCGGCAGCAGGAAGCGATGCGTGAAGCAGCGGCGCCAGAACCAGCCCCCGCGCGCGCGTTCCGGCGCCACGCGCCAGCGCGCGCCGGCTATGCGCGACAGCCACGCGCCGCGAGGATGCTCGGTGAGGTGCACGACGAGGTCGTAGCGCCGCGCGCGCAGCGCGCGCCAGAGCCGCCCGTCGCCGATCAATTGCGACAACGGCCCGCGATCCTTGTGGCGGCGATCGATGGTGTGCACGATCGAGATCGCCGGGTGCCGCTGCAGCATCGGCGCGGTCTCGAGGTAGACGAGCGCGTCGATCTCCGCATGCGGCGCCGCGCGCTTCAGCGCCGTGAACACCGGCGAGGCGAGCAGCACGTCGCCGTGATGGCGCAGCTTGATCACCAGCGCGCGGCGGACGCGGGAAAGGTCGATCGCGTCGTCGACGGCCGGCGGAATCATGCGGGCAACGATAGCAGAAACGGCATCACGCGGGATGCCCCCAGTTCGGCTGCCCCGCGAGCAGGAACAGGTATGCGCTCGCGGCAACCGGCCACGCGAGCAGCACGATGTGCGTGAGGCCGTTGAAATGGAGCAGGTGGCCGTACGACCAGGAGAACATCGACAGCGGCGGGTGCGCGAACAGCAGGTCCGGCGCCAGGAGCGTGGTGAGGAGCGAAAGCAGCAGTGCGACCGTGGCGACGGCGACCTGCACCGGCCTCGGCAGCGAGATGGCGGCGAGCAGCAGCAGCGCGCCGGCGGCAACACCCAGGGAAACGCCGGGCGACAGCCAATGCTGCCACGCGGCTGGCTTCAGCAGGAAGATCGCTGCGATCCCCTTGGCAAGCAGCGCGGCGCCGATCAGCAAAAGCACGGCGCCGCCGACGTTGCGGCGCTCGCGCAGCAGGAGCGACAGGAACAGTCCGACTCCCAGCAGCTGAAATGCACTGTGGGCGCCCTCGAGCAGCGCCGATGCGACATCGGTGCCGTCGCGTGCAGTGAGCGGGCCTGCGGCCGCGCCAAATTCCGCGGAGGGATCGAACATGATGGCGAAGAGCGGGATTCCCGGATTGACCTGCACCGCAAGCCAGATGGCGAGCAGCGCGAGCCCGAGGTCGCCGATGCGCCCGGAAACGAACCAGCGGTCGCGCAGCGACATCACGCCGTGCTTCGCGGCGGTCGAGCGCGCAAACGCGATCGCGACGAGCCCCCCAAGCGTCGCGCCCGCGAAATTGGACAGGAGATCGACGACGTTCGCGTCGCGGGGCGGCACGAACATCTGCAGCGATTCCAGTGCGAAGGAAAGCGCCGCGCCCGCGGCGATGGCGACCGAAAGCCGTCCGAGCGGCGGCCGGCGGCGCGGGACCAGCGCCACGAAGAACCCGAGCGGCGCATAGGCAACGACATTGGCGATCACGTCGAAGCGCGTCCAGCGCGGCGGCCACTTGGCGAAGAGGAAGAACGGCGTTCCCGCCGGGGGCGCGATCCACGGCGCAAAGGGTTGCAGGCTCGCGTACACGATTGCAAGCGCGTAGAGGCCGACCAGGAAATGCGGCAGCAGCGACGGCGGCGAGCGCGGACGGATCAGGTGCTGCAGCATCGCGCGCGACGTCAGTGCTTCGCGCCGAGCCGCTTGCGCATCACCGTCATGTTCTTGTGCTCGGCAAGCACGTCGAACCCCGCCTCTCGGAACAGCGACAGCGGCCCGTGATAGTGGTCGGTTGCGATCGTGCTGGCGCCGGCCTTGAACGGAAACGCATCGACCACGAGGATCCCTCGCGCCGCGAACGACTCGACGGCGCCGTCGACCAGCGCGCGGGCGACGCCGCGGCGGCGCCAGGCGGGCGCGATGACGAAACAGACCATGGCGGCGGCGAATTGCGGCGGAACATCCAGCGGGGGGGCGGCGATGCCCATGCGTGCCATGCAGTGCGGCAGCTTGATCCGCGGCTGCGCGTTCAGCCAGCCGACGACGTCGCCCGCGGCATACGCGAGGAAGCCGTCCATCTCCGCCGCCTCGATGCGCGCGGTCATCGCCGTGCGGTTCGCGTTGCCGTCGAGGCTCGCCCAATCGATCACCTTGGGCACGTGATAGAAATGGCAATAGCACTTCGCCCAGTCGGGGTTGTCGGCGAATGCCGGCCCGCGCTCGTGGTCGAAAAAGCGCAGGAAATCATCCCGGCGGGCGGGCGTGAGGCGCTCGACGCGGAATTTCGCGGTCATCCGGGCCATCCGCGTCGTCATGCCGTGGCGCAAGGTTCGCTCAACGGCCGGCCTTGATCTCCGTCCACAGCTTGTTGCGCAGTCGCCGCTGCGGGCCCGTCAGGTCCTTCAACTG
>JBDTLY010000009.1:0-20946 GCA_039934535.1 Casimicrobiaceae bacterium
GGCTGGCGCGCGGCGCCTTCGAGGAAGCGCGAGCACATGATGCCCACGCCGACGCAGGCGCCGAGCGCGCCGAGGCCGATGATGAGGCCGATGCCGACGCCTGAGTACGCCTGGACCAGCGCGATCAGTTGCAGTTTGGGATCCATGGTCTTTCCTTTCTTGAACGAAGTGGAACGGTGAAAAGCGAAGGGGTCAGTGGTGCTCGTGCGCCATCGAGATGTAGACGATGGTCAGCATCATGAAGATGTACGCCTGCAGCACCACGATCAGGATATGAAAGATCGACCAGCCGAGGCTCAGGATCGCGCCCATGACGATGCCGACGACGCCGGTGGCGGCCCACATGCCGAGCAGGATGAAGATGATCTCGCCCGCATACATGTTGCCGTAGAGCCGCAGGCTGTGCGACAGCGGCTTCGACACGTATTCGACAACCTGGAACAGCAGGTTGAAGACGACCAGCAGCGGCGACATCCAGATCGGCTTCAGGCCGAACGGCGCCGAGACGAGCTCGTACAGCCACCCGCCCAGGCCTTTGATCTTGATGCTGAAGTAAATCATCATCGCGAACACGGAGAGCGCCAGCGCGAAGGTCGTGTTGGCGTCGGCGGTCGGCACGCCGCGCCAGGTGTGCTGGTGCAGGACGTGCTCGTAGAACCACGACATGATGTCGATGGGCAGGAAGTCCATCGCGTTCATGAACAGCACGAGCACGAACGTCGTGAGCGCGATCGGCGCGACGATCTTGCTCTCGCCGTGGTAGATGCCCTTGACCTGGTCGTTGACGAAGACCACGCAGAGCTCCACGAACGCCTGCAGCTTCGACGGCACGCCGGAAGTCGCCTTGCGCGTGACGAACCACAGGAAGCCGAACGCCACGATGCCCAGCACCAGCGTGGTGATGAGCGTGTCCCAGTGCAGCGTCCAGAAGCCGCCGCCTTCCCGCACCGGCTCCGCGAGGAACGTGAGGTGGTGCTGGATGTAGTCAGTGGGGTTGAGCGCGGTGCCTTCAGCCATCGCCTTGCTTCCCAGGTTCCTGTTCGCCCACGAAAAACGCCATGCTGAACACGATCACGGCCACGATAAATGCGCTGAAGAACGCGGCGTGCACGATCCCCTCCATCGTCTTCAGCGCGAGGGCCAGGCCGACGACGATCGCCATCACCTTCGCCGCTTCGGCCCGCAGCATCGCCCGCAGCGGCTTCACCGGCCCCGCGGGACGCCCGTCGCCCAGCGACAGCCCGAGGGTGGCCGCGAACACGATCCCGGCAAAGACGCTCACCGCCCCCCCCAGCAACGCCGACCACGCGCCGTTCCAGCCCGCCGCCACGCCAGCCGCGAGCGCGATGGCCAGGGTGGCGATCGCCTGCCATAGGCAGACGACACGGAAGGGACGGGAATGGAGAAGGGTGATCACAGGGCTGCGGGGCTCATCTGCCCGGCTTTGTAGCCAGGCAGGGCTCCCTAAAAAGGGCAGGCGCAAACCTTGCGATTATAACGGCTCGAAGCGGGGTGCGGCAATGAAATGCTGCGACGCAACGCCCTTCCGCCAGCGCGCGCTACAAGCCGCTCGGACGCCCGGACTCAGCCCCCCGACAGCGCGCCGACAATCATCAGTTCGCCCGCGGGGCGCGCGATGACGTCCAGGTTCCGCGCCAGCTCGCCGTCGAGAAAGATCTTGATGTGCGGCCGGATCGACAGCTGCTCGTCGACGATCCGGAACTTGAACCCCGGAAACCGGGCGTCGAGATCGGCCAGCGCATCGGCAAGGGTCGGCGCCGAACCACGCAGCTCGAGGGTGATGGTCGCGGCGCCGTCGGTGTACGAGCGGAGCAATCCGGGAATCCGGACCTGCATTTCGTGTCCCGCCGAGTCCGGTCTCAGGCAACCTCAACCGCGTAGATATGGGGCAGGTGACTTGCCAGGCATTTCCACGTCCGGCCCTCGTCGCGGCTCCCCCACACCTCGCCGCTCGTGGTGCCGAAGTAAACGCCCACCGTCGCCGCTGCGTCCGCCGTCATGGCCTGCCGCTTGACCGTCCACCACGCCTGCGCTTTCGGCAATCCGGTCGCCTGGCGCTGCCACGTCTTGCCTCCGTTGACCGAGCGATAGGCGGCGGGCTTGCCGCCGGGCGACACGCGCGGCCACACGCTCGTCCCGTCCATCGGGAACACCCACAACGTGTCCGGGTCACGCGGATGCAGCACCATCGGGAAGCCGACGGAGCCGACGGATTTCGGCATCGAGGCCCCGATCTCGGTCCACCGGTCGGCGGGGCGGTCGAGCCGGTAGATGCCGCAGTGGTTCTGATGGTAGAGGCGGTCGGGCAGAAGCGGATGAATCCGCAGGCAGTGCGGATCGTGGCCGAATTCCGGGTCCGGCGTTGGAATGAAATCGGCGCGCACGCCTTTGTTCAAGGGCCGCCAGTTGGCCCCGCGGTCAGTCGATTCGAAAATGCCGCCGCTCGACATGCCGATATACATATGTTTTGGGTCGCGCGGGTCGATCTGGATCGAATGGAGCTTCGGCCCGTCGGGCGTGCCGTCCTGGTCGCCGCCGCACCATGCCTTGCGGTCCGGATGCGCGTTGAATCCGGCGACACCCGACCAGTTCACGCCGCCGTCGGTCGAGCGGAAGAGCCCTTGCGGTGAGGTTCCCGCGTACCAGACGCCCGGCTCGCTCACGTGCCCCGGCGCGAGCCAGAACGTGTGGTCGACGGTGCGTCCGCTGCCCGGCTCGAACGCCGGCGGCGTCGCGGCTTCCTTCCACGTGCGGCCGCGATCCGTCGAGCGGAAAACCGTCGGGCCGAGATGCCCCGTTCGCACCGCCACGAGCAGCGTCTTGCCGTCGCGCGGGTCGAGCACCGCGTGGTGGACGATGTTGCCGAGGAAATGCGGCCCGTCGAGCTTGAAGTTGCGCCGCGCCGCATCGCCGGTGAGCGTCCACAGCCCCTTGCGCGTCGCGAGCAGCAAAACCGTCTTGCGCGGCGCCTTCGCGGCCGGTGTGTTCTTTCTCTTGCCCGCTGCCATGGTGGTCCCCCTGTTCGTGCGAGCCGCGTACGCTACCGCGACCGCGCTGCCACCGCAAGCGCCGCCGATACCCGGAGTCGACGCGGGGTTGAATTCGGCGGCGAACACTGCGATTCTTCCGGGTTCACCGCGTCCACCCCCCACTGCAAAGGAGCACCCATGGCGATCAAGGTTGGCGACACGCTGCCCGCGGGCACGCTGTCCGAATTCATCGAAGTCGAAGGCAACGGCTGCGCCATCGGGCCGAACGAATTCAAGATCGGAGACATCGTCAAGGGCAGGAAGGTCGTGCTCTTCGGCCTTCCGGGCGCGTTCACGCCGACGTGCTCGGCGAAGCACGTGCCGGGTTACGTGCAAAAGCGCGACCAGCTGAAGGCGAAGGGCGTCGACGACGTGTTGTGCATGTCCGTCAACGATGCGTTCGTGATGGGCGCCTGGGGCCGCGACCAGAAATCGGGCGGCAAGGTCCGGATGATGGGCGACGGCAGCGCCGCCTACACGAAGGCGCTCGGCCTCGAGCTCGACCTCATGGCGCGCGGCATGGGCGTGCGCTGCCAGCGCTTCTCGATGCTGGTCGACGACGGTGTCGTGAAGACGCTCAACATCGAAGCGCCCGGCAAGTTCGAAGTCTCCGACGCCGACACGATGCTGAAGCAGCTCGGCTGAGCGCGTTCGCACGCTAAGTGCAAACGGCGGCCACGGCCGCCGTTCGATAATGATCGAAGCTTTAGCGCAGCTTCGCGAGTATTCCGTCCAGCTGGTCGAGGCTCGAATACGAAATGACGAGCCGGCCGCTGCCATCCTGCTTCGGCTCGATCGCGACTTTCGCCCCCAGCGTTTCAGCCAGTGTCTCCGCGAGCCGCGCGACATCGGGATCCGCGGGACGGGCGCCGCGCTTCACGCGCGCCTTGCCGGGATGCCCGAGATGGTGGACGAGCCGCTCGGTCTCCCGTACCGATAGGCCCTGCGCGACGACGCGTGCGGCCGCCCCGGTTTGCGCGCCCGCCGCGAGGCCCAGCAACGCCCGCGCATGCCCCATGTCGAGCTTGCCCGCCATCAGGTATTCCTGCACGGGTTTCGCGAGTTCGCGCAGCCGCAGCAGGTTGGTCACCGCGCTTCGAGAGCGGCCGATCGCTTTTGCGACGGCGTCATGCGTCAGGCCGAATTCGTCGACCAGGCGGGCGAGGCCGTTCGCCTGCTCGAGCGGATTCAGATCCTCGCGCTGGATGTTTTCGATGAGCCCGATCGCCAGCGCCGACGCATCGGGAACGGATTTCACGAGCGCCGGCACGTCCTTCAGTCCCGCGCGCTGCGCCGCGCGCCATCGCCGCTCGCCGGCGATGATCTCGAAGCGGCCGCCCTCGACGGGCCGCACGAGCACCGGCTGCATGATTCCGTGCTCCTTGATCGACTGCGCGAGTTCGTCGAGCGAGGCCTCGTCCATGCGCGTGCGCGGCTGATACTTGCCGGGGCGCAGGCGGTCGACGGCGATCGTTTGCAGCGATTCCTTCGCGGGCGTATCGTCGCCGGCGGACAGAAGCGCGTCGAGCCCGCGGCCGAGGCCCTTGGGTCGGATCATGATCTCGTGTCCCTCCGCTTTGCGTCAGGCCGCGGCCGGCGTATCGACCGCGGCATCGGTCTCCATCCGCCGCAGGATTTCGCCCGCGAGCGCGAGGTACGCCAAAGCGCCCTTCGAGTTGCGGTCGAGCTGCAGCGCCGGGATGCCGTGCGACGGCGCTTCGGCGAGGCGCACGTTGCGCGGCACGATCGTGCGGTAGAGCTTGTCGCCGAAATGCTTTTCGAGCTCGGCCGCGACGTTTTGCGCCAGGGTGTTGCGCGGGTCGTACATCGTGCGCAGCAGCCCTTCGATCTCGA
This sequence comes from Casimicrobiaceae bacterium, assembly GCA_039934535.1. Classification (GTDB taxonomy): domain Bacteria; phylum Pseudomonadota; class Gammaproteobacteria; order Burkholderiales; family Casimicrobiaceae; genus CAIWHR01. The sequence continues at coordinate 4,905 of JBDTLY010000009.1, forward strand.
GTGCGGGATTCAAGTGCGCGCGCACCTTCTTGATCGTCTGCACGAGGTCGGAGAGCCCCTCGAGCGCGTAGTACTCGCACTGCATCGGGATCAGCACCGAATCGGCCGCGCAGAGGCCGTTCAAGGTGAGGAGCGACAGCGACGGCGGGCAGTCGAGCAGGATGAAATCGTAGTCGGGCGCCACCTCAGTGATCGCCGTGCGCATCTGACGCAGCGCCTCGGCGAGCGCGTCCTTCAGGCGCATCTCGCGCTCCGGCAGCTCGACCAGCTCGATTTCCGCGCCGGCGAGCTCGCGATTCGCGGGCACGAGATCGAAGCCGCCGATCGGCGAGTGCACGCGAACGTCGGCGATTCGGCGTTCGCCGAGCAGCACCTGGTACACAGTCGCCGCGAGCGCGCGCTTGTCGACACCCGCGCCCGTCGTCGCGTTGCCCTGCGGGTCGAGGTCGACCAGCAGCACGCGCCGCTTCATTGCCGCGAGGCTTGCCGCGAGGTTGACCGCGGTGGTCGTCTTGCCAACGCCGCCTTTCTGGTTCGCGACTGCGATGATGCGGGTCACGCGCCGGCCTCCCCGGTCGCAACGGGCGCCATCACGACGAGATGCCGCTGCGCATCGAGGCCCGGCACCGCGAGCGCGGGCGCGGCGATCACGCGCATGCCCTCCGGCAGTCGCGCGATTTCCTCGTCCGGATACACGCCCTTCATCGCGAAGATGCGCCCGCCCGGTGCGAGATGCGGCGCGCTCGCTTGCGCGAACGTCGCAAGATCGGAAAATGCGCGCGAAATGACGACGTCGAACGGCGCCGCCGGCACGTAGTCCTCGACGCGCACCGTCACGACCTCGACGTTGGCAAGCGCGAGCTCGATCGCGGCCTGCTGCAGGAACGCGCCCTTCTTGTGATTGCTGTCGAGCAAAACAACGGCCCAGCCCGGCCGCGCGATCGCGAGCGGCAGACCGGGCACGCCGCCGCCGCTGCCGACGTCGAGCACGCGCAGTTGTTCCGTCCCGGGCAGATGCGGCAGCACCGCGAGCGCATCGAGCACGTGATGCGTGACCATCTGTTCCGGATCGCGGATCGCCGTCAGGTTGTACGTGCGGTTCCATTTCTCGAGCAATGCGAGATAGCGATCGAGCTTGTCGCGCGCTGCCGTAGGCAGGGCAATGCCCGCTGCGGCGAGCGCGGCAAGACCTTCGTCGAGATCCATCGCGGCGATCACGCGGAGCGTCGCTCCGTCGATTCCGGCGGTTCGGTGCGCGCTCCGAAGCCGCGCTTCAGATGTACAAGCAGGAGCGAGATCGCCGCCGGCGTGATCCCCGAAATGCGCGCCGCCTGGCCGATTGTTTCAGGTTTGTGCTGGTTCAACTTCTGTTGCACTTCGGCCGAGAAGCCGCGCACCGTGCGGTAGTCGAGATCGTCCGGCAGCCGCAGTTCTTCCTGCCCGCGGTTGCGCTCGATCTCGTCCTTCTGCCGGTCGATGTAGCCCGAATATTTCGCGGCGATCTCGATCTGCTCGGCGACGATGGGGTCGTCGACCGGCGTGCCCGCGCCCGGCAACGTCATCAGATTCGCATAAGTTACGCCCGGACGCCGCATCAGATCGGCCAGCGTGTAGTCGCGCTCGATCGTCGCGCCGAGCACGCGCAGCGCATCGTGCGCGGCAACGACGTTCGGATTCACCGACGTCGACTTCATGCGCTCCTGCTCGCGCGCGATTGCGTCGCGCTTTCGCGCGAATGCATCCCAGCGCGCATCGTCGACCACCCCCAATGCACGGCCCGCTTCGGTCAGCCTCAGGTCCGCATTGTCCTCGCGCAGCTGGAGCCGGTACTCGGCGCGCGACGTGAACATCCGGTACGGCTCCGAAACGCCGCGCGTGATGAGGTCGTCGACGAGCACCCCGAGATACGCCTCGTCGCGCCGCGGGCACCAGCCCGCGTCGCCGCGCACGTGGCGCGCGGCGTTGATGCCGGCCAGCAGTCCTTGCGCCGCCGCTTCCTCGTAGCCCGTCGTGCCGTTGATCTGGCCGGCGAAGAAAAGTCCGCGGATCGCCTTCGTTTCGAGCGAAGCGCGCAGCGCCCGCGGATCGAAATAGTCGTACTCGATGGAGTAACCGGGCCGCAGCAGGTGCGCGTTCGAGCAGCCGGCCATCGAGCGCACGAGCGCCATCTGCACGTCGAAGGGCAGCGACGTCGAGATGCCGTTCGGATAGATCTCATTCGTCGTGAGGCCTTCCGGCTCGAGGAAAATCTGGTGGCTCGCGCGCTCGGCGAAACGCACGACCTTGTCCTCGATCGACGGACAGTAGCGCGGGCCCACGCCCTTGATCACGCCGGTGAACAGCGGCGAGCGGTCGAGCCCGCCGCGGATGATGTCGTGCGTGCGCTCGTTGGTGTGCGTGATCCAGCATGACACTTGCCGCGGATGCATCGCGCGCGCGCCCATGAAACTCATCACCGGGGCAGGGTCGTCGCCGGGCTGCACTTCGAGTGCCGCGAAATCGATCGTGCGGCCGTCGAGGCGCGGCGGCGTGCCGGTTTTCAACCGCCCTGCCGGCAGCTGCAATTCGCGCAGGCGCGCACCCAGCGTTTTCGCCGGCGGATCGCCGGCGCGCCCGGCCTCGTAATGATCGAGCCCCACGTGGATGAGACCCGACAGGAAGGTGCCGGTTGTCAGCACGACGGCGTCCGCTTCGAAGCGGATGCCGAGTTGAGTGATGACGCCAGTCACGCGCGCATCGGCGCCATCGCCGTCGAGGGTCAAGTCGTCGACCGCTTGCTGGAAGAGCGTCAGGTTCGGCGCGTTCTCGAGCCGCGAGCGGATGGCCTGCTTGTAGAGCACGCGATCGGCCTGCGCGCGGGTGGCGCGCACCGCCGGCCCCTTGCTGGAATTGAGAATGCGGAACTGGATGCCGGCCTCGTCGGTGGCCAGCGCCATGGCGCCGCCGAGCGCGTCGAGCTCCTTGACGAGGTGCCCCTTGCCGATCCCGCCGATCGACGGGTTGCACGACATCTGGCCCAGCGTTTCGATGTTGTGGGTGAGGAGCAGCGTTCTGCGCCCCATCCGCGCGCCGGCGAGCGCGGCCTCGGTGCCGGCGTGGCCGCCCCCGACGACGATCACGTCGAAATGAGTTGGGAAGATCATGATTTTATTGCGTATTATTTTATAAATCCGATTGCGGCCGCGCAAATTACGGAAGGCGAATGATACGCCAAACGAGCGCTCCCGGAAACGGCCTTGGGACCGCCTTGCCGTCGGCGGAACGTTCCACGTGGAACACGGCAAGCGGGGGCAGGCCCCAGGTTTCACGTGGAACCCCGCGGGCGAAAGGCCGGGCGTTTACAATCCCTGGCGAACCTTTCGCTGACTTCCCCGCCCCTGTGCCCAGAATCCTCTGCCTAGGCATGTCCGCGCTCGACGCGATCTACCGCGTGCCCGCCATTCCGGCTCGACCGACCAAGATTCTCGCCACGGACTTTGCCGAATCCGGAGGCGGCATGGCGGCCAACGCCAGCGTCGCCGTCGCGCGGCTGGGCGGGCAGCCTCACTATTGGGGTCGCGTGGGCGACGACGAGCTCGGCACGCGGATCCTCAGCCAGCTCACGGCCGACGGCGTGGACGTGTCGGGGGTCCGCCGGATTCCCGGTTGCGTTTCGCCCTCCGCCGCGATCCTGGTGGCCCATGACGGCGAGCGCCTGGTCTGCGCCTACAACGACCCGCGCCTCAACTCCGATGCTTCGTGGCTGCCGCTCGGGCAGGTCCCGACTTTCGACGCCGTGCTGGCCGACGTGCGCTGGCCGGAAGGCTCGGCGGCCGTACTCGATGCCGCCCGCGCCGCACGACGAATCGCCGTGCTCGATGGCGATGTCGGCCCGCCCGAGGTGATCGTCGACCTCGCGGCGCGCGCGACACACGTGATGTTTTCGGAACCCGGATTGGCGCTGGTGGCAGGCGCCGGCGCGCCAGGCGCGGCCCTGGCGAAGTTTGCCGCAACCCATGCCGGGGTCGTCGGCGTGACGCTGGGACCGGACGGATTTCTCTGGCGCCAGACGGGCGCCGAGCGGCGCGTGCCGGGCTACCCCATTAATGCCGTCGACACCCTTGCGGCCGGCGACGTCTGGCATGGCGCGTTCACGCTGGCACTCGCGGAGGGTGCAGACGTCGAGGTCGCCGCGCGCTTCGCGAACGCCGCAGCGGCCATCAAATGCGCGCGCTTCGGGGGTCGGGATGGCGCGCCGACGCGGCCGGAAGTTGAACGCCTTTTAGCATCAGTCAACAAATAACAGTTTATAATCAACGTATTATGAATAGAACGGGCCGGCATGCCGGCCCGTAATGCATTCCTGCAGCGGACTTAGCGCCCGAGCCGGTCACCCAAACGCTGGCGCTCCGTGGCGAGCGCCGCCGGACCCTTGGCGCCCAGCTTTGCGAACAACCGATCGTGCTCCGCGAGCTCGTTCACCCAAAGCGTCTTGTCGGTCCGCATCACCTGCGCAAAGCGTTCCGGCGGGTACTCGAGCCCGGTCCAGTTGAGGTCGCCGTAGGCGGGCTCGAGGCCGAGCGGCGTCTCGACCGCGTGGCCGCGCCCCCGGCAGCGCTCGACGATCCATTGCAGCACGCGCATGTTCTGGCCAAAGCCCGGCCAGGCGAATTTGCCGTTTTCGTCGGTGCGGAACCAATTGACGTTGAAGATCCGCGGCGGCTGCGCCACCGACGCGCCGATCGCAAGCCAGTGCGCGAAATAGTCGCCGACGTGGTACCCGCAGAAGGGCAGCATCGCGAAGGGATCCCGGCGCACCTCCCCCACCTTGCCCGCGGCGGCCGCTGTCGTCTCGGAACCCATCGTCGCCGCCTTGTAGACGCCTTCCTGCCAGGAGGACGCCTCCACGACGAGCGGCATGGTGTCGGAGCGCCGCGCGCCGAAGATGAACGCGCCGATCGGCACGCCATCCGGGTTGTCCCAGTTGGGGTCGAGCGACGGGCACTGCGTTGCGGCGACGGTGAAGCGCGAGTTCGGATGCGCGGCTTTCCGGCCGCTCCTGCCATCGTCGGGCGTCCAGTCGTTGCCCTGCCAGTCGATGAGATGCGCGGGCGGCGTCCTGGTCATGCCTTCCCACCACACATCGCCTTCGTCGGTGAACGCGACATTGGTGAAAATCACATTCGCCTTCAGCATCTCCATGGCATTCGGGTTCGATTCGCGCGACGTTCCCGGCGCGACGCCAAAGTAGCCGGCCTCGGGATTGATCGCGTAGAACCGCCCGTCCGCGTGGGGCTTGATCCACGCGATGTCGTCGCCGATCGTGGTGACCTTCCAGCCGTCGAAGCCCTGCGGCGGGATCAGCATCGCGAAGTTGGTCTTGCCGCAGGCGCTCGGAAAGGCCGCGCTGACATAGGTCTTTTCACCCGCGGGCGAGGTGACGCCGAGGATCAGCATGTGCTCGGCGAGCCACCCTTGGTCGCGCCCCATCACCGACGCGATCCGCAGCGCGAAGCATTTTTTGCCGAGGAGCGCGTTGCCGCCATAGCCCGAGCCATAGCTCCAGATCTCGCGCGTCTCGGGAAAGTGGACGATGTATTTGGTGGCGGGATTGCACGGCCAAGGGACATCGCGCTGCCCCGCTTGCAGCGGCGCGCCCACCGAATGCACGCAGGGCACGAACGGCCCGTCGTTGCCGAGCACGGAAAACACCGTGCGGCCCATGCGCGTCATGAGGCGCATGTTGACGACGACGTAGGCGCTGTCGGTGATCTCGATCCCGATGTGGGAAATCGGACTGCCGATCGGCCCCATCGAGAAGGGCACGACGTACATCGTGCGGCCGCGCATGCAGCCGTCGAAGAGGCCGTCGAGCGTCTTGCGCATGGCGCCCGGCGCGACCCAGTTGTTGGTCGGGCCGGCATCCTCTTCGCGCTTGCTGCAGATGAACGTGCGGTCCTCGACCCGCGCGACGTCGGAGGGGTCCGACAGCGCGAGAAAACTGTTCGGCCGCAGCATGGGGTTCAATCGCCGCAGCGTTCCTGCGTCGACCATTTCAGCGCAGAGGCGGTCGTATTCCTCTTCGCTGCCCTCGCACCACACGATGCGCGAGGGTTTCGTCAACGCGGCGATTTCCTCGACCCACGCGAGGAGGCGCAGGTGGCGGACATAGGACGGTGCGGCGACGGCCGCGGCCAGGGTGGGAATCGAGTCGGAATGGTTCATGCGGGAGGGGTGGTTGCGAAAGCGCGCGGAACACAAACCTGTCGCTGCGCGTTAACCGGCAATTTTACACCCCGGCGGCCGTCCGCCGTAACCCGCGCAGGCGGTCGGGTGGCCTTACCGATTTTCGCGCGTCGCCGCCACGAACACACGGCGGAACGGATACACGACGCGTCCGTCCGGCAGCGCCGGGTAGGCTTGCGCAATCCGCTCCGCGCAGTCGCGGATGAACGCGCGTTGCGCGTCCGCGCCCAGCAGCGCGAGAAACGGCGTCAACGCGGTGCCCTTGATCCACGCGATAACGGGATGCTCGCCGTCGCTCGCGGGGGGCAATACGTGCAGGTACTCGGTCGTCCACATGTCGACAGTGCGCGCGTGCGGCGAGAGCCATTCGAAATACCGGACGGCCGGCGCCACGGGCCCCGGGCGCAACAGCGCACCCAGCTGCGCGTGCCAGCGAGGACCCCCCGCAACGTCCTGCAGCACCACGTGCGACGGGGCATGGAAATTCGACGGCATCTGCACCGCGAGCATGCCGCCCGGCGCGACAGCACGCATGAGTCGCGGGAACAGCGTCGCGTGATCGTCGAGCCAGTGCAACGCCGCGTTGCTGTAGACGAGATCGATGCTCGCAGGCGCGACCGCGTCAGCCCACGCGGCGAGGTCGGCCGACTGAAAGGAAAGGTTGCCCCTGTCCGCGCCCGCCTCGCGCGCCTTCGCGAGCATGGCCTCCGAATTGTCGACGCCGACGATGCGCGCGTCCAACCAGCGCTCCGCGAGAATCCGCGTCACGTTGCCGGCGCCGCAGCCGAGATCGACGACCGATCCGGGCGCGGCAAGCGGGATGCGCGCCAGCAGATCGAGCGCCGGCCGCAGGCGCTCGCTCGCGTACTTGAGGTACTGCCCCGGCTCCCAGGTCATTCGAGATCCCCTTTCCTGTAGACCGCGTCCCGCGAGCGCCGCCATGCCGACGCGCGCTCGAACAGCGGCACCGTCAGCAACAGCAAAACGACCACGCGCGTCACGTGAAACGCGGTCACCAGCGGCACGCCGAGCTGCAGCACCTTCGCCGTGATGCACATTTCCGCGATGCCGCCTGGCGCCATGCCGAGCACGACGGTCGCAGGATGCAGCCCGGTCATCATCGCAAGCACGATCGCGGCACCCGCCGACACCGCGATCGCCGCGAGGATCGTCGCGGCGACCGCGGCAATGAACTTGTGCGCCCCCGCGAGAAAGTCCGGCTCGAACCGAGCGCCGAGCGCGCAGCCCAGCAGGCATTGTCCCGCATTCGAGGCGAGCTGCGGCGTCGCCGACAGGTCGATCTGCATTGCGGTAAGTGGAATCGCCACGGCGAGCGATCCCAGCACGAACGCGTTCGGCGCGCGCAGGCGCTGGGCGATCAGGCTGCCGCCGAACGTCGCCGCCATCAGCATTGCGTAACCGCCCGCGTCGAACGTGGTCGCGCCCGGCACGTAGACGTCCGCCCCGTGCAGGCCGAGCGCCGCGTACGCGAACGGGATCGTCAGCACGACGATGAGGATGCGCAGGCTCTGCGCGGCGGCTACCCGGTCCGCCCGCGCGCCGAAGCGCTCGCCCAGGACTGACATCTCGGCCGCGCCGCCCGGCACGCAGGCGAAGATTCCGGTCGTGCGGTCGATCCCGGCGAGCCGCGCGAGCAGCACGCCGCCGCCGTAGCCGAGGCCGATCGCGAAGACGGCGCCTGCTGCAAGGAGCCACCACCAGCCCGCGACCTCGCGCACCACGAGCGGCGTGAAATAGAGTCCGAGCGAGGTTCCGATGATCCATTGCCCTATCTGGCGCCCGCCCGGCGGCGCGCCGATGCGCACGCCGGCCACGCGCAGGAACGCAATCGTCACGAGCGGTCCCAGCATCCACGGGATCGGCGTGTGCAGGCGGCTGCAGACCCATCCGGCAACGGCGCCGAGCGCGAGCCCTGCGCTCCCGCGCGTCCATTGCGTATAGCGGGAGACGATCACTTGCCGATGCAGAACCGCGAAAAGATCGCACCGAGGAGATCGTCCGCGGTGAATTCGCCGGTGATCGCGCCGAGCGCGGCTTGCGCGCCGCGCAGTTCCTCGGCGAAGAGCTCCAGCGCGGCGGGTGCCGCGTTGAGGTGATGCGCGGCCGCGGCGAGATGCGTTTCGGCATCGCGCAGCGCGACAAGATGCCGCTCGCGTGCGAGGAAAGCGCCTTCCATGTCCTCGTGCGCGCCCGCCTGCGCGAGGATTTCGTGGCGCAGCAGGTCCACCCCCGCCGCGGTCTTCGCGGACAGGAACACATGACGACCGTCGTCGCCGTCTTCGCCCTGCAACTCGACCTTCGGTTGCATGCCCGCGAGGTCGATCTTGTTGTGGACGACGATGCGCGGCAGGCCCGCCGGCAGCGCCGCGAGAACGGCCGCATCCGCCGCGCCGGGCGACGTCGACGTTCGCGCGTCAATGAGCACCAGCACGAGATCCGCCGTTCCGACGGCGGCCCACGTGCGCTCGATGCCGAGCGTTTCGATCGGGTCGTCGGTGGGCCGCAGGCCGGCGGTGTCGATCACCGTGAGCGGGATCCCGTGAATCTCGATGTCGCGCATCACGGTGTCGCGCGTGGTGCCGGCGATCGGCGAGACGATCGCGACCTCGTCGCCCGCGAGCTGATTGAGCAAGCTCGACTTGCCAACGTTGGGCGCGCCGACAAGCACGACGGCAAGTCCTTCGCGCAGCAGCGCGCCTTGGCGCGCGCGCGCCGTGACCTGCGAGAGTTGCGCTCGTATCGTCGCGAGCTTGCCCTGCGCGTCGGCGGCGCGGAGGAAATCAATGTCCTCCTCGGGAAAATCGAGCGTCGCTTCCGTGAACATCCGCAACTCGATGAGCGCGTCGGTGAGCGCCCGGACTTCGCGCGAGAAGACCCCGGAGAGGCTCCGCGCGGCGGCGCGCGCCGCGGTCGCGGTCGCCGCGTCGATGAGATCCGCCACGCTTTCGGCCTGCGCAAGATCGAGCTTGCCGTTCAGGAACGCGCGCTTCGTGAACTCGCCCGCTTCCGCGAGCCGCGCGCCGAGCGCGATGCACCGCGCCAGCACAAGCCGCAGCACCGCGGGACCGCCGTGCCCTTGCAGCTCGAGCACGGACTCGCCCGTGTACGAATGCGGCGCCGGATAGTGGATCGCGACGCCCTGGTCGAGCGGCTCGCCGTGCTCGCCGCGGAACACCGCAACCGTCGCGTGGCGCGGCTCGAGCGCGTGTCCCATGATGCCGGCGATCACCGCCGGAACGGCGGGGCCCGAGACGCGGACGATGCCGATGCCACCGCGTCCCGGCGGCGTCGCGATGGCGGCGATCGTGTCGGTCGTCGGCGTCATGCCGCGAGATTACCCCGCTAACGACGTTTTGCGGCAGCCGCGGCGGCTTCCTTCTCCAGCAGGCGGTTCATGTGCCACTGCTGGAAGATCTGGATGCAGTTGTTGACAAGCCAATAGAGCACGAGGCCCGAGGGGAAGAAGATGAACATCACCGAGAATGCGATCGGCATGATCTGCATCACCTTCGCCTGCACCGGATCGGAGATCGGCGTCGGCGACAGCTTCACCTGAAGGTAGGCGGTGATCGCGTAGATGACCGGCAGCACGAAGTACGGGTCCGGCGCCGACAGATCGTGAATCCACAGGATCCACGGCGCGTGGCGGAGCTCGACCGCCGACAAGAGAACCCAGTAGAGCGCGATGAAGACCGGGATCTGCACCAGGATGGGCAGGCACCCGCCCAAGGGATTGATCTTCTCGACCTTGTACATCTCCATCATCTTCACCTGCAGCTGCTGCTTGTCGTCGGCGTATTGCGCCTGCAGCGCCTTCAACTTGGGCGCGATCACCTTCATCTTCGCCATCGAGCGGGCGCTCGCATGGTTCAGCGGATAGAACACGCTCTTGATGATGATCGTCATCGCGATGATCGCCCAGCCCCAGTTGCCGATGATTCCGTGCAGCCACTTGAGCAGCCAGAAGAGCGGCGCGGCGATCACCGTGAAGATGCCGTAGTCGACGACGCGGTCGAGCCCGGTCGCGAGCTTCGCGAGCGCGTCCTGGTCCTGCGGACCGACGTAGAGCGGCACGTCGACCCGGCCGGTCGCGCCGGGCGCGATGGTCCCCGTCGGCACGACCACGCCGGCCGCATAGAGCCCGCCGTCGAGCTTCTTCGCGTAGAACTCGCGCGACATTTTCTTTTCGTCGCTCGGCAGCCACGCGGCCACGAAATAATGCTCGACCATGCCGACCCAGCCGTTGTCGGCCTTCGCCGTGTACGGCGGCTTGCGGGTGGGATCCGCGGCGATCTTGTCCAGATCGCCGAACTCGACCTTCTTGAACTTGTCGGCCTCGTTGTAGATCACCGGCCCGACGTAGGCCGCCGGCGCCATCGAGTTGTGGCTGCCCTGCGTCTTGGTGTCGCGCACCAGCTGGAAATACGCGTACGGCGAGATCGGCGCGGCGCCGGCGTTCGTCACGTCGTAGGCGACGTCGATCACGTAGGTACCGCGATGGAAGGTCAGGATCTGGTCGACCTTGTCCCCGTTGGATGCGGTCGCGCGGAGCTTCAACTGCAGCGAATCGGCGCCCGGCGCAAGCTCGCGCGGTCCGGGCAGCACTTCGTAGAGGGTCTTGTGGTTCGGCATGCCTTCGCCGAGCAGGCCCGACTGCGCCACCAGCGTGCGCTCCGGCGTGCGCTCGAGTCCGAGGTAAGGCTTCGCTTCGTCGCTCGGGTCGCGATGGCCGAGCAGCGCCACCTGCGAAACGACGCCGCCGGCCGTGTCGATCTCCGCGCGGTAAAGGTCCGTCGTGACCGTTACGATCTGTCCTGCGGGAGCGGTCACCCCCCCCGGGGGCGCGGCAGCTGCGCCGGGCATGCCGGGGACGGCGGGCGGCGTGCCGGACGGCGCGGCCGGAATGTCCGTCGGTGCGCGCGGCGCGGATCCGGGTTGCGCGCTCGCGGCCACGGTTGGCGGCACCGGGGGCCGTTGGAATTTCTGCCACGACTCCCACAGGAAGAGCGCCGACATGGAGAAAACGACGAACAAGATCAGGCGTTGCGTATCCATTGAGACCCAGGCGACGGCGTTATCCCCGCGGGGCGGGGTGGGAGTGGGGAGACGACGCGGCTTTCGGCACCGGGTCGTAACCGCCGGGATGATACGGGTGGCAGCGCAGCACGCGCCGAAGCGCGAGCCACGAGCCTTTGACGGCGCCGTGCGTCACGACCGCCTCGTGCGCGTAGTCGGAGCAGCTCGGCGCGAACCGGCAGTTCGATCCGAGGAACGGCCGGAACAGATATTGGTAGCCGCGGATCAACGCGAGCAGCACCGGCCTCACTGCGCGGAACTCCGGGCGACAAGCGCCGCGAGAAGCCGTGCCGCGTCCGCCGCGACACAGCGGAATTCGGCGCGCGGGCAGCTGCGTTTGAGGCGAAGGATCACGTCGTACTCGAGGACCGCCGGCCGCGCGGCCCGCTGCGCCGCGCGCAGCATCCGGCGCACGCGATTGCGGTCGACCGCGAGCGGCAACGCTTTCTTGGGGACCACGAGACCGAGACGACCCGGCGGCTTCGCGGCGGGCGCGGCGACCAGTTGCACGTAATCGCCTTCGCGCCGGCGCCCTGCCTTGAACAGCCCGTCGAACGCGCCGGTTCCGGTCAGCCGGAAGGGGCGCAGGCCGCGCAGCGACGGTTGCGGGATCAGGGCGTCAGGCGGACGCGGCCCTTGGCGCGCCGCGCCGAGAGCACCTTGCGGCCGCCGATGGACTTCATGCGGGCGCGAAAGCCGTGCGTCCGCTTGCGCTTGACGACCGAGGGTTGGTAAGTGCGTTTCATGTCGGAGTGCCTTGGGGTGAAAAAGCCTTATATTTAAACGCGTTATGGGCCGTGTTGTCAATGCGTCGCGACGCCTGCTTGCGTGCGCCCCGCCGCGGCCGCCGATCATCGAGCCTGTGGATAAGTCGCGCCCGACGGGTTAGAATCGATGCCCCCGCCGACGCTCATGCACCGGCGCCCGGTCGTACCTTGAGGCCCCCCGAAACGTCGGTCGCATGAGCCCCGTTCCCCTTTTCTGGCAGCGCTGCCTCGCCGTTTTTCGCGAGGAGCTGACCCCGCAGCAGTTCAACACCTGGATCCGTCCGCTCGCCATCGAGGGCGCGGACGGCGGCTACCGGCTGCTCGCCCCCAACCGTTTCGTCCTGCAGTGGGTCAAGGAGCGCTTTGCCGATCGGATTGGCGAGCTGGCCGCGGCCGAAGGGCAGGCGAACCCCATTGCGCTGGTGGTACGCGACGCGCCGACCGATGCGCGGCGGGCGCCGGTCGACGCGGTCGATGCCACGCCTCTGGAACCCGCCGTCGCGCGGCGGGCGCCTGCCGCGGCCTCCGTTTCCGCGCCGACCGGCATGCGCCGGAACGAGCAGACGAGTCTCAATCCCGGTTTCACTTTCGCCTCGTTCGTCGCCGGCAAGGCGAACCAGCTGGCGCGCGCCGCCGGCATGCAGGTGGCTGAGCATCCGACGTCCTACAACCCGCTTTTCGTCTACGGCGGCGTCGGCCTCGGCAAGACGCACCTGGTGCAGGCGATCGGCAACGACATCCTGCAGCGCAATCCCGGCGCGCGCATCCGCTACGCGCATGCCGAGACCTACGTGTCCGACGTCGTCCGCGCGTACCAGCACAAGGCGTTCGACGACTTCAAGCGCTACTACCGCTCGCTTGACCTCCTGCTGATCGACGACATCCAATTCTTCGGCGGCAAGAGCCGCACGCAGGAGGAGTTTTTCTACCTCTTCAACACGCTGATCGAAGCGCACAAGCAGGTCGTCATCACCTGCGACACCTATCCGAAGGAGATCTCCGGCCTCGAGGAACGCCTGATCTCGCGCTTCGGCTGGGGTCTCACGGTGGCGCTGGAGCCGCCCGAGCTCGAGATGCGCGTCGCGATCCTGCTGTCGAAGGCCGCGGCGAGCGGATTGAAGATCGACGAGCAGGTCGCGTTCTTCATCGCCAAGCACATCCGCTCGAACGTGCGTGAACTCGAAGGCGCGCTGAAACGCGTCGCCGCGTATTCGAGCTTCCACGGCCAGGACATCACGCTCGCCGTCGCGAAGGAAGCGTTGCGCGACCTCCTCGCCGTGCAGAATCGCCAGATCTCGATCGAGAACATCCAGAAGACGGTAGCGGACTATTACAAAATCCGCATCTCGGACATGCATTCGAAAAAGCGGACGCGCGCCGTCGCGCGTCCGCGGCAGGTTGCCATGGCGCTCGCCAAGGAACTGACGCAACTCTCTCTGCCCGAAATCGGGAGCAACTTCGGCGGCCGTGACCATACGACCGTGCTCCATGCCTGCCGTCAGATCACGAAGCTGCGCGAGTCCGCGCCGGAACTGAACCACGACGTCAACTTCCTGCTCCAGGTGCTGCGGAACTGACGCCCGATTCCATGCATGAACTAGGCCGTTCGGGGCTGGAAAAACCGGGCTTTCCAGTCTATAATCTGTTGATTACTCGGTGCGGGCCAAATCTTTCGGAAAAGCCCACAATCGGTCCACCGCGCCGCGGCCTGTTATCCACAGCGTTTTTCCGCATATAACCCGTTGACAGGAAAATGGTTTTTCGATCCGTACCGGAATCGGGCCGCCTCCTGTTAGCTGTTGATCGGTTTAATCAATGCAACTTAAGCAAACCGCACGGGATGCGCTGCTGAAACCTTTGCAGGCAGTGTCCGGCATCGTCGAACGCCGGCACACGCTGCCGATTCTCGCGAATGTGCTGCTCGAGCAGAAGGAAGGCCGCCTCTACGTGACGGCCACCGACCTCGAGATGCAGATCACCGCGCACTCGGAGCTTCCCGGCAAGGAAGCACAGGCGGTGACGGTCGCCGCGCGCAAACTGCAGGACCTGCTGCGCGCGCTGCCCGAGGACACGACGCTCAACGTCGAAACCGCCGGCAGCCGGATGACGGTCCGCGCGGGGCGCTCGCGCTTCAACCTGCAGACGCTGCCAGCTGTCGATTACCCTAAGATCGGCCAGGGTCAGGATCAGGTGCAGGCGTTGACGCTGCCGCAGCGCGATCTGCGCGGCCTCCTGAAGTCCGTCGAATTCGCGATGGCGCAGCAGGACATCCGGTATTACCTGAACGGCATGCTGCTCGTGATCGACAAGGGCACGCTGCAGGCGGTCGCCACCGACGGCCACCGCCTCGCCTGGGCGAGCCTCGCGATCGTCGGCGATTACCAGCGGCAGGAGGTGATCCTGCCGCGCAAGACGGTGCTCGAGCTCGGCAAGCTGCTTGCCGACGTAGATGACGCGGTGACCATCGATGTGCTCGCGAATCAGGTCCGCTTCGACTTCGCCAACGTCGAGCTCACGAGCAAGGTGGTCGACGGCAAGTTTCCCGATTTCAACCGCGTGATCCCCACCGGCCATGCGAAACGAATCGAGCTCCCGCGCACGGAGCTCCTGGCCGCGCTGCAGCGCGCGGCGATCCTGTCCAACGAAAAATTCCGCGGCGTGCGGCTGGTCCTCGCGCCCGACCAGTTGAAGATCATTTGCACGAACAGCGAGCAGGAAGAAGCCGAAGAAGAGCTCGAGGTCGCCTACAAGGGCGAGGCGCTCGACATCGGCTTCAACATCACCTACCTGCTCGACGTGCTGCAGAACATGGCGATGGAGACGGTGGTGCTCGCCTTCGGCGACGCCAATTCCAGCGCGCTTGTCACGGTGCCGGATCGCGACGACTACAAGTACGTCGTGATGCCGATGCGAATCTGACCGCCGCCGGATTCCAGCGCATGACCGCGGCGCCGACCCCGAGTCGGCGCCGGCGTTTTCTGCAACCTCGAAGTTCTGTGCAGCACCCACGAAAAACACGATGACCCCAGAAATCAACAAGCCCGGTTCCAACGGCGAAGACTACGATTCGAGCAGCATCCAGGTGCTTAAAGGCCTGGAGGCGGTGCGCAAGCGTCCCGGCATGTACATCGGCGACACGTCCGACGGCAGCGGACTCCATCACATGGTCTTCGAGGTGCTGGACAACGCGATCGACGAGGCACTCGCCGGCTTCTGCGACGACATCAAGGTCATCATCCACGCCGACAATTCGGTGTCGGTCGTCGACAACGGACGCGGCATTCCCACCGACATCAAGGAAGACGACGAGGAAAAGCGCTCCGCGGCCGAGATCGTGATGACCGAGCTTCACGCCGGCGGCAAGTTCGACCAGAACAGCTACAAGGTCTCCGGCGGCCTGCACGGCGTGGGCGTGTCCGTCGTCAACGCGCTGTCGTCCTGGCTGAAGCTGCGCATCTGGCGCAACGGCAAGGTGAGCCAGATCGAATTCCGCAACGGCGTTCCGGTGGCGCCGCTGGCGGTCATCGGCAATACCGACCGGCGCGGCACCGAGGTCCACTTCATGGCTTCGCTCGATACGTTCAACCGCGTCGAGTTCCACTACGAGATCCTCGCAAAGCGCATCCGCGAGCTGTCGTTCCTGAACAACGGCACGAAGATCGAGTTGGTCGACCAGCGCGACGGCAAGAGCGAGAACTTCGCGTACTCCGGCGGCATCAAGGGCTTCGTCGAGTACATGAACCGCAGCAAGTCGGTGCTGCATCCGAAGATCTTCCATGCGATCGGCGAGAAGGATGGCACGACGGTCGAAGTGGCGATGCAGTGGAACGATTCGTACGCGGAAAACGTCCAGTGCTTCACCAACAACATTCCGCAGCGCGACGGCGGATCGCACTTGACCGGCCTGCGCCAGGCGATGACGCGCACGCTCAACAACTACATCGAGAAGGAAG
>JBDTLY010000010.1:0-20128 GCA_039934535.1 Casimicrobiaceae bacterium
GCGCGCGATCCGCTTCGGCCTCGCGGTGGGCGGCACCATCAACCAGCGCAGCGTGTTCGCGCGCAAGAACTACTTCTACCCCGACCTGCCGAAAGGCTACCAGATTTCGCAGTACGAGATTCCCGTCGTGCAGGGCGGCTCGATCACGATTCCGGTGAAAGATGGCGAGAAGACCGTGCGGCTCACGCGCGCGCATCTCGAGGAAGATGCCGGCAAGTCGCTGCATGAAGATTTTCGTGGAATGAGCGGCATCGACTTGAATCGCGCCGGCACGCCATTGCTCGAAATTGTCTCCGAGCCGGAAATGAGCAGCTCGGACGAGGCGGTGGCGTACGCGAAGACGCTGCACGCGCTCGTCCGCTGGATCGGCATCTGCGACGGCAACATGCAGGAGGGCAGTTTCCGTTGCGACGCCAATGTGTCGGTGCGCCGCCCCGGCGCGCCGCTCGGCACCCGCTGCGAGATCAAGAACCTCAACAGCTTCCGCTTCATGCAGGAAGCCATCGACTTCGAGGTGCGCCGCCAGGTCGCGCTGATCGAGGACGGCGGAACGGTCGTGCAGGAGACGCGGCTCTACGATCCGGACAAGCACGAGACGCGCTCGATGCGCAGCAAGGAAGACGCGCAGGACTATCGCTACTTCCCCGACCCGGACCTGCCGCCGCTGGTGATCGACAACGCCTGGATCAAGCGCGTCGAGGAATCCTCTCCGGAACTGCCGGCTGCCACCAAAGCGCACCTCGTCCGGGATCACGGCATCACCGAATACGACGCCACGCAGCTCACCATGGACCGGGATCTTGTCGACTATTACGGACACACGGTAGATGCGTGGCAGGCCGGCGACACACACGCGAACAAGCTGATCGCCAATTGGGTGCTGGGCGAAGTCTCCGCCAAGCTGAACAAGGCGGAGCTCGGCATCGCTCGTGTGCCGGTATCGCCGGCGCAGCTCGCGGGTCTGCTTCAACGCATCGCCGACAACACGATCTCCGGCAAGATCGCGAAGGATGTCTTCGACGCGATGTGGGCGGGAGAAGGCGACGCCGATGCGATCATCGACAAGAAAGGCCTGCGCCAGATCTCCGACGCCGGGGCCATCGAGAAAATAGTCGACGACGTGGTCGCCGCCAATCCGGCCATCGTCGCCGAATTCCGCGCCGGCAAGGAAAAGGCATTCAATTCGCTCGTCGGCAAGGTCATGGCCGCGTCCAAGGGGAAGGCGAACCCCGCGCAGGTCAACGCAATTCTCAAGCGCAAGCTCGGCTGATCGGGGCCGGGCTGACCATGGTTGCCGCGCGCGCCCTTCGAGCCGTCGCCGCGTTTGCACTTGCGGCGATGTTCGCTTCCGCTGCGCTCGCCCAGCAAGCGGCACCTACCGCACCGGTCAGGTCGAACCCGAATGTGCGCGCGGTCCACAAGGCGGCGCCTCCCGAGCGTCAGTTGCGCGTCGTCGCCAAACCGTGGACCGGCGACTTCGACGCCATGCTCCAGCGCCGGATCATTCGCGTCGCCGCGCCGTACAGCCGTTCGATCTACTTCATCGACAAGGGGCGCGAGCGCGGCATCGGCGCCGAGCTCGTCCGCGATTTCGAGCGCTGGGTCAACCAGAAGTACGCGAAGCAGCTCGGCAAGCGGCCGCTGACGGTCTACATCGGCGCCGCAACCCGCGACAAGCTGCTGCCGGACGTGAGCGCGGGATTGACGGACATCGCGATCGGCAATCTGACCGTCACCGACGAGCGGCTCAAGATCGTCGACTTCGTCGCGCCGGACGACCTCCGCAAGATCAGCGAGATCGTGGTCACGGGACCCACGGCGCCGGCCATCGCGACGATCGACGATCTCGCCGGGAAGACCGTCCATGTGCGCAAGTCGTCGAGCTACTTCGAAAGCCTCGGCGCGCTGAACGAACGCTTCAAGGCGGCCGGCAAGCCCGCGATCAGGCTGGTCGACGTCCCCGAAGCGCTCGAGGACGAGGACATGATGGAGATGATGAACGCGGGGCTTCTCGAGATCATCGTCATCGACGACTGGAAGGCGAAGATGTGGGCGCAGGTGCTGCCGAAGCTCAAGGTGCACCAGACGATCGAGCTTCGCGAAGGCGCCAAGACGGGCTGGGCCATTCGCAAGGGCAGCCCCAAACTCCATGCGGTGCTCGCGGATTTCTACACCAGCTGGGCGAAGAAGCAGGGCGTCATTCCCTATCGCCAGGCGCAGTACATGAAGCGTATCAAGGCGCTCAAGGACCCGACCGCAAACGCGGACTTCAAGCGCTTCCAGGACACGATCGAGCTTTTCGGGAAATACGGGAAGCAATACCAGTTCGACCCGCTGATGCTGGCGGCGCAGGGCTACCAGGAGTCGACACTCGACCAGAGCACGAAGAGCCACGTCGGCGCGGTCGGCGTCATGCAGATCATGCCGGCGACCGGTGCGTCGCTGAAGGTCGGCGACATCTCGGTCACGGAATCGAACATCCACGCCGGCGCCAAGTACATGGACCAGCTGATGACCAGGTACTTTTCGGACGCGAAGTTCGACGACCAGAATCGCACGCTTTTCGCATTCGCGAGCTACAACGCCGGCCCCGGCAACATTTCGCGGATGCGCAAGGAGGCGGTCAAGCGCGGCCTCGATCCCGACCGGTGGTTCAACAACGTCGAGGTCGTCACCGCCGACAAGATCGGCATCGAGACGACCACCTACGTGCGCAACATCTACAAGTATTACGTTTCGTATCGGCTGATCCTCGAGGCTCAGGATCGCGCGGACAAGGCGCGGCAACAAATCGCGCCGCCGAAGCGCTAGGCGCTCTGGACGCTACAGCCCGGCTTTCGCGAGCAGATCGCGCAGCCTGTCTTTCTGGCTCGTGCTGGTCATGGGATAGGTGTCGAGCCAGCGGCGCGTCGAAAACCCCGGTTCCAGCCCGCGGATTTCCGCGGCCTCCCACTCGGCGCCGGAAGGGTTGCCCGCGGCCGACAGTGTGGCGGCGAGGTAGACGTGCGTTTCCAGGTCGGCCGGGTTGCGCGCGACTGCTTCGCGCAGGTTGATCAGCGCCTGTTCCGTGTCGTTCTCGAAAAGATAGGCGCGGCCCAGCAGCAGGAAGTACAGATAACCGCCGTCGGGGTTGAGTGCCATCGCCGTGCGCAGCAAGGGAATCGACTTCGCCGGCTGTCCGATATACGTGCGCACGCCGCCCATCAACGCATAGGCGTCGGCGTAGGACCGGTCGAGCTCGATGGCCTTTTGCAAGCTCGCGAGCGCCTGCTCATGGCGACGACTCTGCGCATGAACGAAGCCAAGCGCCCAATGAGCCTCCGGAATGTCGGGATCGATCTGCCGGGCGGTTTCGGCAAGCTCGAACGCCCGGGCGAGCGCGGGCGACGCGTCGGCCGACGGCTCGAGGCGATAGTCCATGGCGTAAGTCATCGCGAGACCCGCGTACGCACGCGCGAAATTCGCGTCCAGATCCAACGCCTTCCTGTAGAGCGCGCGGGCCTGCGCGTTCTCGTCAGCCTGGCGAACCAGGAACCGCGTCTGCGCGCGCAGGAAGTAGTCGTACGCCTCCAGGCTGCGCGTGTACCTTTTCGCGAGACGCTGCCGTTCGGCGTCGCTGACCTTGCCCGGCAACAGCGCCATCAGCTTGCGGATGACTTCGTCCTGAACCGTAAACAGATTGCGATAAGGCCGCTCGAATCGCTCGGACCAGAGCTGCTCGCCCGTCCTGGCGTCGGTCAGGCGAACGCTGACACGCAACGTATCGGACTCGCGCTGGACGCTGCCCGAGACGAGATAGCGAACGCCCGGCGTCGATGGTTTGCCTGGGGTGGCGCGGGAGGGGCTGATCAGGCGCAAGCCGGATAGGCGCGATAGCTCGGTCGTCAGATCGTCGCCGATCCCGCGTGCGAGATAGCCTTGCTCGCTTCCATCGCCCAGCCACTCGAAAGGCAATACCGTGACGGTCGTGAGCGATGCCGCCTGGCGCCCATCGCCGAGGGCGATCATGTCCGCGTCAGGGTCCGCGCGCGACGCAGACTGCAGGGTCGAATACACGGCGTAACCCCCCGCCGCGACGACGGCGATCACGACGCCGGCGAGGAGGCCGAACGAGCGCATCCGATGGCGGGCGGGCGCCGACCCACCTTGCGGCATCGACGCAATCAAGCGGTAGCCGCGCTTCGAGATCGTCTCGATGTACGACGGGGAGCGCGGGTTGTCGCCCAACGCCCGCCGCAGCTTGATGATGCATTGCGTGAGCGCTTCGTCGCCGACGATCACGCCCGGCCACACGGTGGACAGAAGCTCGTCGCGGCTGACGACGCCGCCGGCGCGATCGGCGAGCACCACGAGCACCTCCATCGCCTTCGGCTCGACCCGCACGGTTTCGCTCGCGCGACCGAGCTCGTTGGTCGCCGGATCGGCCCACCATTCGCCAACCTTGAATCGCGATCGATCCATCGCATCGGTGCGCAAATTCGAGGTAGCCGCCACGGACGCTCCCGGGCGCGCGAGCGCAACCCGTTGATCTTCCTGCACGATGAATTTCTTAGGAAAAGCTTAACCGTTCCGTCGGGAGCTCATTACCGGCTCGCGCTACAAATCCTGCCCGGGTGAACGCGTCGTCCGCTCGCCGAACGCGACCCCATGGTACGTATTGAACTGCGAGCCCGCAAACGCGTGTTTACGAGGAGTGTTGCCATGAAACGGTTTCAGATCGGGATCGTCACGATGCTCGCGTCGCTGTCGTGCCTGTTGTTTCCTGCGGCGGCGACGGCGCAGCAACCGCTCGTGATCAAGGCGTTGGCCGAAAAGAAAGTCGCGGAGTTGCCGCCGGGACCGCTGTTCTGGCGAATAGAAAATTTTCCCGCGCTCGCGCTGGCGCAGGCCGCCTCGGGCCCTTGGGGGCTCGCCATCGAGTCGGCGGGCAAAGTCTGGCTTTTCACGCTCGGGCCGCCTGACGGCTTATCGGCGGGCGGCACCAGGGCCGCGGAACTCGGTCCGATCCCCCGGGTCGTTGCGACCCAGTATTTGCTCCGGATCAACCAAGCCAGCGGACCTCCTGGCAGCGTGACGGCGGTGCACAGCCATCCGGGCTCGGAGGCATTCTTCGTGGTCTCCGGCGAGCAAAGTATCCGCGGTCCCGCCGGCACGATGCGCGTCAAGGCGGGGCAGGCCGAAGCAGGGCAAGGTTCCGACGTGCCGATGGAGGTCTCGAGCAGCGGCTCCGCCGACCTGCATGCGCTGGTGATGTTCGTGCTGGATGCCGGGCGGCCGTTTTCATCGCCGGCCAAGCTCCCGTAGGCCGCCAAGCACCCATTGATCTCTAGTGCATGAGCGGCTTGTACCGCGGCCGGTGCGGCCGCGCGCCTTCCTCGCCCAGCCGCTTGATCTTGTCGTCCTCGTATTCGCGGTAGTTGCCCTCGAAGAACACCCATTTCGAGTCGTCCTCGGAAGCAAGGATGTGCGTCGCGATGCGGTCAAGGAACCAGCGATCGTGCGAGATCACCATCACGCTGCCGGCGAACTCGAGCAGCGCCTCTTCCAGTGCACGCAACGTTTCGACGTCGAGGTCGTTCGACGGCTCGTCCAGCAGCAGCACGTTGCCGCCCTGGAGCAGCGTCGCCGCGAGGTGCAGTCGGCCGCGCTCGCCGCCAGAGAGAGCGCCGACGTTCTTCTGCTGGTCCTGCCCTTTGAAGTTGAAGCGGCCGAGGTAGGCGCGCGACGGCATTTCGAAACGGCCCACCGTCAGGATGTCCTGCCCGTTGGAGATCGCCTCCCATGCGGTCTTGTCGTTGGGCAGCGCCTCGCGCGTCTGGTCGACGACCGCGAGCTGCGCCGTGTGGCCGATGACGACCTCGCCCGAGTCCGGTTTTTCCTTGCCGGTGATGAGCTTGAACAGCGTCGTCTTGCCGGCGCCGTTGGGGCCGATCACGCCCACGATCGCGCCGGGAGGCACGCGGAACGACAGGTCGTCGATCAGCAGGCGGTCGCCGAATCCCTTCGACACGCCCTTGAACTCGATCACCTCGTTGCCGAGCCGCTCGGCGACCGGAATGAAGATCTCCGATGTCTCGTTGCGTTGCTGGTGCTCGTACGACGAGAGCTCGTTGAACCGCGCGATCCGCGCCTTGCTCTTCGCCTGCCGGCCCTTGGGATTCTGGCGCACCCATTCGAGCTCCTGCTTCATCGCCTTGGCACGCGCGTCTTCCTGCTTCGACTCGGTCGCGAGCCGCTGTTGCTTCTGCTCGAGCCACGAGCTGTAATTCCCCTTCCACGGGATACCGGATCCGCGGTCGAGCTCGAGGATCCATTCGGCGGCGTTGTCGAGGAAGTAGCGGTCGTGCGTGACCGCAACCACGGTGCCGGGAAATTTTTGCAGGAACTGTTCGAGCCAGTCGACGCTTTCGGCGTCGAGGTGGTTGGTCGGCTCGTCCAGGAGCAGCATGTCGGGCTTCGACAGCAGCAGGCGGCACAGCGCGACGCGACGCTTCTCGCCGCCGGACAGCGTCGCGATCTTCGCGTCCCACGGCGCGAGCCGCAGCGCGGCGGCGGCGATTTCCATCTGCACGCCGGAGTCTGCCCCGGACGCGGAAATGATCGACTCGAGCTTCGCCTGCTCGGAGGCAAGCGCGTCGAAATCGGCGCCCTCGTCGGCGTAGGCCGCATAGACCTCGTCCAGCCGCTTCTGCGCGCCGAGGACATCGCTCATCCCTTCCTCGACCGCCTCGCGCACGGTCTGGTCCGGATCGAGCTGCGGCTCCTGCGGCAGGAAGCCGATCTTGAGTCCGGGCATCGGGACGGCCTCGCCCTCGATCTCCTTGTCGACGCCGGCCATGATGCGCAGCAGGCTCGACTTGCCGGAACCGTTCAAGCCCAGCACGCCGATCTTGGCGCCCGGGAAAAACGAAAGCGAGATGTCCTTGAGGATCTGCCGCTTGGGCGGGACCATCTTGCCCACGCGGTTCATCGTGTAAACGTACTGCGCCATGGCGAATCCGGATTCTTGTAATTTCAAAAGGGGCGCAATTATCGCAGGAACGGCCGAAGGATGCTGCATCAATCGACCGCCAATGAAAAAGGGCGGCCGACGGGCCGCCCTGGATCTGCACGATGCCTTTCGCTATTTCTTCGTTGGCGGTGGCGAGGCGGGCATCGTATTGACGTCGGAGAGCAGCGCGGCCTCGCCCCCCTTCGACGCGATCAGGTCGCGCCAGCGTTTCTTGTCGGCGTCGTATTTTGCATTGATCCCGACGATCTCCTTCTGCTTCTGCGCGAGCAGGTCCTCCTGCTTCGCAAGCTCGGAGTTGATGCCCTCGAGCTCGCGCTCCATGGTTACCGGCGTCGGCTTGTCCTTGAAATCGGATTGTTTCTTTGCCTCGATGCCGGCCTTGCGCTTCGAAAGCTGCTCGCTGTACGCCTTTGACGACTGCAGAATGCTCTCGATCGTGCGCAGCGAACGGTTGCGCGCGAGGTCGATTTCACCCTCGCTCGTGTAAGACGACAGCAGCGCACGATCCTTGCGGGCGATTTCCGCCTGTTCCTTTGCGAGCTGCTTCTGGCGCTCGTCCTCCAGCGCCTTCGCGCGCCGCTGCTCGGGCGTCGGCGCGGGCTCGGTCGAATGGACCGTGATGCCTTGCTTGTTGAGCTCGACGTTGCCCTTGTTGATCTCCTCGGGCGGCAACTTGTCGGTGTAATGGATCACGCCCTTCTCGTCGACCCACTTGTAGGTCGCACCGTGCGCCGTGCCTCCCGCCGACAGCAGCGCGAGCGCGGCGAACGCGAACGAAAGCGCAACGCACACGCGATCCGCGGGGCCCGTCCCGCGCCCGGCATTCGCCGCAGATCCACTCGTCATCCGTTCCACCGCACTCTCCAGAAAGGCCGGGATCCGGTCCATCACCGGACACCGTATTGCTCGCGATACGCGCTTACCGCCGGCGCGTGCCGCGAAAGTCGCGGCTCAGCCGCGATGAACTGCATCAGGTCGTGGAGCGTCGCAATCGCCACGACCGGAATTCCGAATTCGTCCCGCAACTCCTGCACGGCCGATTTCTCGCCGCGCCCCCGCTCCAACCGGTCAAACGCGATCAGGACGCCGGCGGGGTTGGCGCCGTGGGCGCGCAGCAGCTCGATCGCCTCGCGCTTGGCCCCGCCGTCGGTGATCACGTCGTCGACGATGAGCACCCGGCCCTTGAGCGGCGCCCCGACGATCGTGCCGCCCTCGCCGTGGTCCTTTGCTTCCTTCCGGTTGAAACTGAACGGCAGATTGTGACCTTTTTCGGCAAGGGCGATCGCCGTCGCCGCCGCCAGGGTTATGCCCTTGTACGCCGGTCCGAAAAGTTGGTCGCAGGCCAGGCCGGAGGCAAGCCAGGCTTCGGCGTAGTACCGCCCGAGCCGTTGCAGGCTTTCGCCGTCGCTGAACAGGCCTGCGTTGAAGAAGTACGGGCTTGCCCGCCCGGCCTTGGTTACGAACTCTCCAAACCGCAGCACGTCACGTGCCAGCGCGAACGCAAGAAAATCCTGCCGAAAATCCGTCATCGTGCGAACCTGCTTTCCTGCGCCAATTATACGCGCCCGGCCCCCACGGCCTCGCCGGCCGGCCTTGTGTACACTCCGGCCGTGACCGGGCCAGGAGCGCCCCCGGCGCCTCTTTCCAAATGCGAGTCATCTCTCTCAACGTCAACGGCATCCGCTCGGCGGAGCGCAAAGGCTTCGCGCACTGGCTCGCCCGCGGCGACCCGTGGGACGTCGTGTGCCTGCAGGAAATCAAGGCGACGCACGCCGACATTCCGCGGCCGCTCCGCGCGCCGCGCAAGGCGCACGCGGCGTTCCACCCGGCCGAGCGCAAAGGCTACGCCGGCGTCGGGTTGTTTGCGAAGACGCCCCCGCGCATCGTCACCGGCTTCGGCAGCCTCGAGTTCGATGCGGAGGGCCGCTACCTCGAAGCCCATTTTGCCGAGCTCACCGTGATCAGCCTCTACTTGCCGTCGGGGTCGGCCGGGCCGCATCGCCAGGCGTCGAAGTTCCGCTTCCTCGAGGAATTCCTGCCGCACCTCGCGCAGCTCCGGCGGAAGAAGCGCGAAATCATCCTCTGCGGCGACTGGAACATCGCGCACAAGGAGATCGACCTTCGGAATTGGCGCAGCAACCAGAAGAACTCCGGCTTCCTGCCCGAAGAGCGCGCGTGGCTGACGCATGTCTTCGACGAGTTGGGATTTGTCGACGTCTTTCGCCGCGTCGACCCGCGCCCCGACCAGTACACATGGTGGTCGAACCGGGGAGAAGCGTGGGCGAAGAACGTCGGCTGGCGCATCGACTACCAGGTCGCCACACCGGGCATCGCGGCCAAGGCGCGCGGCGCCTCCATCTACACGAAACGGCGCTTTTCGGACCACGCTCCGCTTATCATCGACTACGACTATGAGTTGACGGCGTAACGCCGCTGCGCCGTGATCCGGATAACAAACCTCACGCTCGCCCGCGGCGCGAAGCGCCTGCTCGAAGCCGCGAATCTCACCGTCCACGCCGGACACAAGGTCGGGCTGATCGGGCCGAACGGCAGCGGCAAGTCGAGCCTGTTCGCGCTGCTCCTGGGCGAACTACATGCCGATGCCGGCGACGTCGACCTTCCGGCGGCGTGGGTCATCGCGCACGTCGCGCAGGAGACGCCGGCGGTCACCGCGCCCGCGATCGAGTTCGTGCTGGACGGCGATCGAGAGCTGCGTGCCGTCATGCGCGCGCTGCAGATGGCGGAGGCCGCCGCGGCCGTCGACCCCGAGCAGGCCGGCGAGACGCTCGCTGAGCTGCATCACCGTTTCGACGAAATCGGCGGCTACGCCGCGCGCGCCCGCGCCGCCACGTTGCTTGCCGGACTCGGCTTTCCCGTGGCCCGCCACGAGGAACCGGTGGCGAGCTTTTCGGGCGGCTGGAGAATGCGGCTCAACCTCGCGCAGGCGCTGATGTGCCGCTCCGACCTGCTGCTCCTCGACGAGCCGACCAATCACCTCGACCTCGACGCGGTGCTATGGCTCGAGGACTGGCTTGTCCGCTATCCAGGCACGCTCGTTCTCATCACGCACGACCGTGATTTCCTCGACGGCGTGGCGACGTCGATCGCCCACGTCGACGCGCAGAAGCTCAAGACCTACACCGGCAACTATTCGCAGTTCGAGCGCGAGCGCGCGATGCAGCTCGCGCTGCAGCAGGCCACGTACGTGAAACAGCAGCGCCAGATCGCGCACCTGCAGTCGTTCGTCGACCGCTTCCGCGCCAAGGCGACGAAGGCGAAGCAGGCGCAAAGCCGGATCAAGGCGCTCGAGCGCATGGAGCGCATCGCCGCGGCGCACGTCGACAGCCCGTTCGAGTTCACGTTTCCGCCGGTGGACGCGGCCGCGAAGCAGCTCGTGCGCCTGGAACACGTCTCGCTGGGCTATGCCAATGCCCGGCCGATCCTCGCCGACCTCGATTGGGCGATCCTCGCCGGCGACCGCATCGGCCTTCTCGGCCCCAACGGCGCGGGCAAGTCGACGCTGCTGAAGGCCGTAGCCGACGAGCTTCTCCCGCAGCGCGGCGAGCGGCTGACCACGCAGGGACTGCGGATCGGCTACTTCGCGCAGCATCAGGTCGACCAGCTCGTCGGCGGCGAATCGCCGCTGTGGCACCTCGCCCGCATCGACCCCGACGCGCGCGGACAGGACCTGCGCAATTTCCTCGGCGGCTTCGATTTCCGTGGCGACATGGCGAGTGCTGCGGTTGGCCGCTTCTCGGGCGGCGAGAAGGCGCGTCTCACGCTCGCGCTGCTCGTGCGCGCGCGCCCCAACCTCCTGCTGCTGGACGAACCGACCAACCACCTCGACATCGAAATGCGCGAGGCGCTCGCCGAAGCGTTGCAGGACTACGGCGGCGCGCTCGTCGTCGTGGCCCACGACCGGCATCTGCTGCGCGCGACGACCGACGTGCTGTGGCTCGTCGCGGAAGGCCGCGTCGTCCCCTTCGACGGCGACCTCGACGACTATCGCGACTGGGTGCTCGCGCGAAGCCGCGCGGGCGCCGCACCCGCCGACCGGCCTGTGCCGGCCACGCCCGACCGCAGGACGCAAAAGCGCGTCGAGGCCGCGGCGCGGCAGGAGAGCTATGCGCGCCGCAAGCCGCTCGCCGATCGCCGGGCGCAGCTCGACCGCGAGATGGAGGCGCTCACCTCCGAGCGGAAGATGCTGGACGCGTGGCTCGCGGCCCCCGACGCGTATTCGGACGAGAATCGCGACGCGCTCAAGGAAAGGCTTGCCCGCCAGGGCGAACTCACGTGGCAGCTCGCGCGGCTCGAGACCGAGTGGCTCGAAGTGAGCGACGCGCTGGAGAAGTTGGGGAGCTGAATCTCAGCCGACGCGCGGGCTCGGCCGGTAGAAAAGGTAAACCGCAAACCCCAGCGTGTCGCGCCCCCAGCGCAAATACCCGTCGCGCCAGCGGCGCACGCGCTCGAGCATCGCCGGCACGTCCGGGTCGTCCGGCATCTCGCGCGCGTAGCGCTCGATCGAGCGGCAGTACTTCCACTCGTATTCGTCCCACTCGTCCATCGATGCGGTCGTCGCGTGCATCGGGATCAGCCCGGCGTCGATGCCGGCCTGGACGTTGCCGCGGTGGTCCTGGTACTGCGACTCGTTCCCGCCCAGCAGCGCGAGATACTCGGAATGCGGCTTCTGCCGCCAAAAGCCTTCGCCGATCAGCACGTAGCCGCCGCCTTTGGTCCAGCCCTTCAGCGTGCTGCAGATGCCCGCCATGCCACCGGAAATCCCGCCGGCGCCCATCATGATGGTGAGGTGGAACGTCTCGGGGTCGGCCTTGAACTCGCGGATGTCCATGCTGTCGAGGTGGAGCTTGTGCAGCGCGCCCGTCCACTCGGCCCGCTCGCGCGCCGAGTCGAGCATCAGCGACGAATGATCGACCGCGACGACCGGCGAGCCGAAGCGCTCGATGATCCGCAGCGCGAGCTCGGCCCGGCCGCAGCCGAGATCGAGCGCCCGCGAGGTCTCGTCGAGCGGCAGGAGATCGAGCAGCCGCTCGATCTTGGTGGCCGAGATCGGGTTGCAATAGTCGTGGTCACGGTGCGCGATCGCGGTGAATTTCTGCTGGTTCATGGCCGGCTTTCCCCTTCGTTACCCCCATTCCAGGGAGCCACACGCAAGAGTAATGCCATCCCGGGCAAGGCCAGCGCGGTGCAAAGCAGGAAGAAGTCGAACCAGCCGGTTTGCGCGACGATCCAGCCGGTGGTGGCGTTGACCACGGTGCGCGGCACCGCGGACAGGCTGGTGAACAGCGCGAACTGCGTGGCAGTAAAGCGCGGGTTGGTCGTGCGCGCGATGAACGCGACATACGCCACCGTGCCGAGCCCCACGCCCAGCGCCTCGAACGCGATCACGAACCCGAGCGCGACGATGTCCGGCTTGCCGAGCCACGCGAGCCACGCGAAGCCCAGGATCGACACCACCTGCACGACACCGAACAGCCACAGTCCGCGGTTGATGCCGATCTTGACCATCCACAGGCCGCCCAGCATGCCGCCGATCACGCTCGCCCACAGCCCCGCGTTCTTGGCGACGACGCCGATCTCGGTCTTGGTGAAGCCCATGTCGAGGTAGAACGGCGTCGCCAGCGCGGTGGCCATGCTGTCGCCGAGCTTGTACAGGAAGATGAACGCCACCACGAGCAGCGCCTCCGACCCTCCGGCGCGGTTGATGAATTCCCGGAACGGTTCGATGACGGCGTCGCGCAACGTCTTCGGGGCGGCGGCCGCCGCATCCGGTTCGCGCACGACGAGCGTCATCGCGAGTCCCGGCAGCATGAAGAGCGCGGTGATGAAGAACACCGACGACCACGGCATCCGGTCGGCGAGGATCAGCGCCAGCGAGCCCGGAACGAGGCTCGAGATCCGGTACGCATTCACATATACCGAATTGCCAAGCCCCAGTTCAGCGTCGGGCAGGAGCTCGCGGCGGTACGCGTCCATCGCGATGTCGAGGCTCGCCGAGAAGAAGGCGACGGCTGCCGCCAGATAGGCGATCGTCCAGATCTCGACCTTGGGATCGAGCAGCCCCAGCGACGAGATGGAAGCGATGAGCGCGATGTGCATCGCGAACATCCAGCCGCGGCGGCGACCGAGCCAGGGAATCGCGAAGCGGTCGAGCAGCGGCGACCAGAGGAACTTCCACGTGTAGGGAAGGCCGATCAGCGCGAAAAGGCCGATCGCCTTCAAATCCACGCCCTCGGTGCGCAGCCACGCCGGCACGAGGTTGATGAGCAGGTAGAGCGGCAGCCCCGAGCTGAAGCCGACGAACACGCAGATCAGCATCCGCCGGTTGAACAGCGCCTCGCGCCAGGTTTCCCGCGCGTGAGACGCGGTCGTGCGCGATGCCGGATCGGTCATCGCGGGAATTCCATGACTTCTGCAATTCGCTGCAGCCATCGCAACTCTGCCGTCGTCCCCGCGCAGGCGGGGACCCAGTGGCGTTTGTCGAACGACGCTGGATTCCCGCCGTCGCGGGAATGACGATGCTCAATCACGAGGGAGCGAGGTTCACGCGCGGCGAAAGCGGTAGATCGCGAGTTCGCCCCGCAGGTTCGGCAGCGCGGTCACGACCCGGCTGCCGGCGAGCACCACGCGCTTCTCGACGACGCAATTGCGCTCGCGCAGGAAGGCGTCGAAATCGGCGACGGTGCACAGGTGGATGTTCGGCGTGTCGTACCACTGGTAAGGCAGCTTGTCGGAGACCGGCATCCGCCCGTTCAGGATCTGCCAGCGGTGCGACCAGTGGCCGAAGTTCGGGAACGTCACGATCACTTCGCGGCCGACGCGCAGCATTTCCGCGACGATCTCCTCGGTGTGCCGCATCGCCTGCAGCGTCTGCGACAGGATGACGCAATCGAACGACGCGTCGTCGAATCCGGCAAGGCCGCTTTCAAGATTGCTCTGCAATACGTTGATGCCGTTCTTCACGCTGGCGAGCACGCCCTCGTCGGCGATCTCGATCCCGTAGCCGCGGGCGTTGCGCTCGCGCCGCAGGTACGCGAGCAGGCTGCCGTCGCCGCACCCGAGGTCGAGCACCTGCGCGCCGGGCTCGATCCAGCCGGCGATGGTCGCAAAATCGGCGCGGCGCCGGTGCCGCTCGATTTCGTCGACCTTGCGCTTCACGTCGGCGCCGAATCGGAAGGTCGAATAGTCGGCGTCGAGGGCGATGTTCTGGAAATACGTGCGCACCACCGCGTGGTACTGCGGATCGTCGAGAAGGAACGCGTCGTGACCGTGCGGCGCCTCGATCTCGGCGTAGCAAACGTCGCGCCGATGGTCGACCAGCGCCTTCACGATCTCGCGCGAGCGCGCCGGCGAAAAGCGCCAGTCGGTGGTGAACGCCGCCACCAGGAACTTGCATTCTGCGGGCGCCAGCGCGCGCGCGAGATTGCCGCCGGTGGCGGTGGCCGGGTCGAAATAGTCGAGCGCCTTGGTGATGCGCAGGTAGGTGTTGGCGTCGAAATACTCGGCGAACTTCTCGCCCTGGTGGCGCAGGTACGCTTCGACCTGGAATTCGGGGGCGAACGAATAGCGGATGCCGTCGCGCAGCTGGCGTCCGAATTTCTCCTCCATCTGCAGATCGGACAAGTAGGTGATGTGGCCGAT
Source organism: Casimicrobiaceae bacterium (assembly GCA_039934535.1). Lineage (GTDB taxonomy): Bacteria > Pseudomonadota > Gammaproteobacteria > Burkholderiales > Casimicrobiaceae > CAIWHR01. The sequence goes on from JBDTLY010000010.1 coordinate 14,672, forward strand.
CATCCGCGCGATGCGCAACCCGCGGCGCGGCAGCGTGTGGTACGCCGCGAAATGGCCGTCGTGGAAATCGGGATCGGTCATGATCGCCTGCCGCGCGACCTCGTTGAACGCGATGTTTTGCGCCGACAGGTTGGGCGCGGCGGCGATCGCCAGCGCGTGCCGGATGCGCTTCGGGTAACGAATCGCCCAGGCGAGCGCCTGCATGCCGCCGAGGCTTCCGCCCATCACCGCCGCGAATTGCGTTATGCCGAGCTGGTCGGCGAGCCGCGCCTGCGCATCGACCCAGTCCTCGACGGTCACGACCGGGAAATCGCCGCCCCACGCGCTTCCCGTTTCCGGATTGATCGACTGCGGCCCGGTCGAGCCGAAGCAGCTGCCGAGGTTGTTGACGCCGATGACGAAGAACCGGTTGGTGTCGAGCGGCTTGCCCGGCCCGACCATGTTGTCCCACCAACCGACGTTGTCCGGCTCGCCTTCGTACCAGCCGGCGACATGGTGCGACGCATTGAGCGCGTGACAGATCAGCACGGCGTTCGAGCGCTCGGCGTTGAGCGCGCCGTAGGTCTCGAACGCGAGCTCGAACGCGGGCAGCGACGCACCGCAAGTGAGCGGCAGCGGTTCGGCGAAATGCGCGCGTTGCGCGACGACCGCGCCGACGGAAGCGCCCTTGGTGGATGGCGCGCCCGCGCCGGCGGTGGTGGAAGCGAACGAAGGCATTCGATCAGGTGGCGAAAGGCGGCAGTAAAGACCGGGCCAGCCTGCCGCTAAATGGGTCGGTGCGGGGATTCTCCGTCACCGCTCCGCTTTAGCCGTATTTGTCGCGTACATCCCGTTCACCCAGGACGTGGCTCGCGCCCGCAAGCTGGCTCAAATCGGCGCTGACGGGAAGTCTAGCCCGCCGCCGGTCAATTGACTATGGCAGCCGCCGCCCAGGGCTCGGTGCCCGGTGCCCGGAAGCCTGACTCGAAGCACTTGCCGTTTCCATGACATTGGAATATCCTATGACGTTGGGATATTGTCTCCGCAACCTGGCCGAGTGCACAGCACCACGATGCCGGCCCGCGGGGCTCGCACATGCTCGTGGAGATCCGGATGCCAAGGTTTGTCGGAATCGCTTTCGCACTATTGCTGGCCGCCGCCGCAGGCTGGCCGGCCATCGCATCCGCCGGCGCGCCGCCGGGCCCGTGCACCATTCCTCCCTCCTCGGATGCAGCGGCGCACGTCGGCTCGCAGTGCGGCGATCCGGTTCGCGGCATGGCGCTCTATCTGCAGGCCACGACCCCTCCGTCGCCGCTCATCTCGCTCCCGTCGCAACCGTGGGCGTGCAACCAGTGCCATGGCAACAATCCGCTGAACGACCCCATGGATTTTCCGGTCGCCTCGCCGTCGCTGATGAACGCGGCGCCGCGCAATCCCGGCTACATTCAGACGATGATGCACAAGCAGCCGAACGCCGAGCCCATCATGTTCGCGATGGAAGCCTGCGCGAACAACGGCTGTCTCGCCGATCGCCCCCCCGGCAATGTCATGGGCGACCTCGGAGACATCTCCGAATTCCTTTACACCTGCAACTTGCGCATCGCGCCATGCGTTGCCGGCGGCGGCGGCGGCGGCGGATCCCAGGGCCAGCTGCAGGCGTCCGGCACCATGGATTTCGGCAACCAGCCCATGGGAGCGGCCAGCGCTCCGCTCACGCTGACGCTCACCAATATCGGCGGCGCCACCGTCAACGTCTCGGGCGTCACGAACAGCAACCCGGCCGAGTTCGCGATCACGGCGAACAACTGCACCTCTCTCTCGCAATCGACATCCTGCGGCATCGCGGTCACGTTCACTCCGACGACGACCGGCGCGCGCAGCGCGATCGTCACCGTGACGAGCAACGGCCAATTCAGCCCGCAGAGTTTCACCTTCTTCGGGACCGGGATCCCCGCAACCGCCGCCAACCACGAGGGCATCTGGTGGAACGCGAGCGAATCCGGCTGGGGCATCAATTTCGAGCATCAAGGCAGCACGATCTTCGCCACGTGGTTCACCTACGACGCGACCGGCAAGGCGTGGTGGCTCGTGATGACGGCGGATGGCGGTCCCGGCGACGCGTTCACCGGCACGCTGTACAAGACGACGGGCTCGTCGTATGCCGCGTCGACCTTCACCGCGGGCACGCCGGTTCCGGTGGGCACCGGGACGCTGACCTTCACCGACGCCGGACATGCGACGTTCGACTCCGTCGTGAACGGCACGCACCAGACGAAATCGATCACACCGCAGGTCTTCGGGCCGCTCCCGACATGCACGTACAGTGCGACGGCGAACCTCGCCGGCGCCACGAACTACCAGGGCCTCTGGTGGAACGCGAGCGAATCCGGTTATGGCATCAACTTCGCCCACCAGGGCACCAAGATCTTCGCGACATGGTTTACCTTCGACGTCGACGGCACGCCGCTGTGGCTCGTGGCGACGCTGGACAAGGGCGCGGGCGAGACCTTCGGCGGCAAGCTCTACCGCGAGACGGCAACGCCGTTCGCCGTGGTTCCGTTCGTCGCCAATCCGGCGGTCGAAGTCGGCAATGCGACGGTTACCTTCGCCAACGGCAACAGCGCGGCGTTCTCGTACACGATCGGGTCGGTCTCGAAGACCAAACCGCTCACCCATCAGCCTTTGGGCGCGGCGACCGCAGGTACCGTCTGTAACTGAGCAAATACGCTTTTGCGCAGGCTCCCTGCTGCTTGTCGTCCCCGCGAAGGCGGGGACCCAGGGTCGTTTCGGCGCAAATCAACGCCGCTGGATTCCCGCCTTCGCGGGAACGACGGCTAGGATGCCGGACGCCGCAGCGTCCCGTCCGACGCGACGGCGATGTAGCTCAGGCCCTGCCGGGTGAGGAAGGCCTCGCCATCGGCTTCCATCAGCATCGCCATCGTCGAGCAGCTGCCCGCGACGATGCACAGCGGCGCGACGACACTCACCGATTGCCAGTGCGCGACCGGCATGCCCGTCCGCGGGTCGAGGATGTGGCAGTAACGGCGGCCGCCGATTTCGAAAAATCTCTCGTAGTCCCCGCTGGTAGCGACCGCGCCGTCAACGAGTTCAACGGACGCAATCGTTTTGCCTTCTTCGCGCGGATGCTTGATGCCCACGCGCCACGGCGCGCCATTCACCTGGGCTCCGATCGCACGCACGTCGCCGCCGAGGTTCACAAGGCCGTGCGCGATGCCATGCTCGATGCAAATCGTCGCCATCCGGTCGGCCGCGTATTCCTTGCCGATGCCGCCGAAATCGATTTCCATGCCGGCCCGCGGCAGGCGGATCGTGCGCTCGCTCCACTCGACCTTCGACCACCCGATCAGCAGGAGCGCGGCTTCGAGGGCTGCCGTGCCCGGCAGCCGGGGCGGCTGCCGGCGGAAGTCCCACGCCCGCCGCAGAACGCCGGAGGTGATGTCGAACAGGCCGCCGCTTTGCACGAAACATCGATCGGCATAGGCGAGCAGCGCCGCGGTTTCGGCGTCGATCGCGACGGGCGCGCCGCCGGCGGCGCGATTGATTCGCGTAGTGACGGTGTCGTCGCGATAACGCGAATACTTGGCTTCGATCCGCTGCACGTCGGCAATGGCGGCGTCCGCGGTCCGGCGCAAGCGCGCCTCATCGGCGCCGTCGAGCTGAATCTCGTTGTCGGACGCCATCGCGCGAAAGGGGATGCGCAACAGCGTCATCGTCGCGGACCGCGGCGGCGGATCAGAACGTCTTGGTGAGGCCGAGGATAAGCCAGCGCGCCGAGAATGGTTCGAGGCCCGGGCTGCCGCCGCCGATGCGATAGCTCGCGCGCTGCTGGTAGTAATCGGCGCGAAGGTCGACGCTCCAGCCGTCGGCCAGCACCTTTCCGACCGTCACGCCGACGGTGAACGCGCCGAAGGCGGACAGCCGCGTGTCCATTGTGTACGGCTGCCCGCTCTTGAATCCGGAGCCTGCCGGCGGATTGTGATAGAACCACGCCGCGCTCTGCGTGTAATAGCGCACGGCGGGCGTCACGCTCCACTCCCTCGGCAGCGCCTGGACCCACGCGGCGGTGAAGGTGTTGGAGTTGCTGCCGAACGAATCGTCGAGGTACCGGTACGACAGCCGCAACGCGGCGTCGGGTTCGGCGAAATACTGGTTGTAGCGCGTGAGCCACGCAAAAATCCTGCGCTCGGCCGGCCGCCTGTCGAGGAGCTTGTACGGGTCGTCGAAGTAGCCGTGGCCGTAGGAATACGTCAGGTTCGACTGGACGATCTGTGTGGGCGACAGCGCCTGCGTAATGCCGGCCACGTACTCGAGCGTGTTGCGCGGGGCGTTGGTGATGCCGCCGGCGTTGGTGTTCTGCGGATTGATGCGGTCGTTGGCGCCGCCGATGCCGAACGCGTACGTGCGGTTGCGGTCGTCGGAGAAGATGCGGACGTCGACCGACCCGCCGCGTGAGAAGTAGTCGCGCTCCGACGAGACGACGCCGGCCACGCCGAGCGACCAGCCGTTGAAGTATTTCGTCACCTTGCCGTCGCCCGCGGTGCGATAGTCGGTCACGCCGAGCCCCGACGCGCCCGACAGCGTGTTGTGATACAGCGGCGAGGCGCCCGACATGGCGTCGTAGACGAGCGAGCCTTCGAATTCGGTCGTGTCGTTGAGCGGCAGCAGCGTGTAGAGCGACGGGCTCCGCACGGTCATCCGGTTGGCGCCCGGTTGCCAGTCGCGGTAGTCGAGGTACTTGAGCTCGATGATGCCGTGGTCGGCGACGGCCTGTGCCGCCGCGCCCGCGGGCAGCATCCCCGGCAACGCGAGCGCCGCGGCGAGAAGCGCACTCGCGGCGGGCGGCGGCGCGCGCTTCGCGCCGTGTTCGTCAGTTGCAGCCACACCCGCCTCCGCCGACGCCGTATCCGCCGGTCGCGGCTTCCTTGCTCGCGTAGATGTGGTTCTGGATCTTCGTCTCGAGCCGGTCCGGGTCGATCTGCATCGCGGGTTTCGCGAGATCGCCGCGTTCCCACGGCTTCGGCGGCTCCATCGACGCGCAGCCGGCCGTGGTGAGAGTCGCGACAAGGATCAATGAATGCAGTGCGTGGCGCATCGAAATCTCCGGAAGGTTCGGTGGCTCGATTATCTGGCCGGCAGAAGCGCGCGGATCCGGTCCTCGAAGGCCGCCTTCTGCTCGTCGCGAAATCCGCTCTCGACCGCGACCACCTTGCCGGTGGCGTCGACCAGGTAGGAACTCGGCATGCCCTTGACCGCCCACGCTTCGGGCGTCTTGCCGGTTTCATCGTAGACGATCGAAAAAACGGCGGGCGTCTGCTGCAGGAACCGCTGCGCGTCGGGCCGCCGCTTGTCGACGTTGATGCCGACGACGGTGAACCCCTGCGCGCCGTACTTCTGCTGCATCTCGTTCATCCACGGAAACGACCGCCGGCAGGGGCCGCACCATGACGCCCAGAAGTC
>JBDTLY010000011.1:0-19716 GCA_039934535.1 Casimicrobiaceae bacterium
GAACCAGCGCGCGTTGATCCATGGCGTCACGGCCGCGCGCTTCTGGGACTGGGGGGACGAAGACCGCGAGTTCAAGTTCAACAATTATCTCTCGCGCTACCATTCGCGCCATCTCGATCTGATGGACGTGCTCGCGATGTACCAGCCGCGCGCGTCCGCGGGGCTCGATGTCATGGCGCGCCTGTGCGGCTTTCCCGGCAAGCTCGGAATGGACGGCAGCGAGGTGAACGCGGCCATTGCGGAGGGACGGCTCGAGGAGGTCCGCCGGTACTGCGAGACCGACGTGATGAACACGTTCCTGCTTTACTTGCGCTTCCGGCTGCTGCGCGGCGAGTTGACCGCGGGCGAGTATGCGATGGAAGTCTCGTTCGCGCGCGAGAAAATCGCCGCCGTCGATGCGCCGCACTGGCGCGAGTTCATCGCCGCGTGGGACGCGAACGCGGCGTGACCGAGTGCCGGCCCGACAAAGCTGAATCCGCAGAGCCAGCGGAGACATCCATCGACGGCTCTGACGTTACGGACTATTCTCCCTCCCACGCGGCCCGCCTGCAGGCGCACAGAAGGGAAAGTGTCCATTCAAACCGTGGTCGTCGCGTTGAGCGGGGTAAGGGCCTTGGCTATTTAGCGAATGTCGGTGGATGCGATGTCGTTGGGGGTAGGCTCTGGAACCGCATTTTCGGGAGCAATCATGCTCATTAGATCCATAATCATTGCGCTTTCTGCCATCGGAATCGTCAATACCGCCGATGCGGGACAGCGCACCTTCGTGGCCAGTCACGGTCTCGACACGAATTCGTGCACCCTCAGTGCGCCGTGTCGCTCGTTCGGGACGGCCATAGCGCAGACCGCCACCGGGGGCGAGGTCATCGTGCTGGATTCGGCGGGGTACGGGCCGGTCACCATCGGAAAATCGATCTCCCTGATAGCGCCGGCGGGGGTGTATGCCGGTGTGACCGTGTCGAGCGGCGACGGCATCGTGATCAATGCGGCGGGATCCACGGTGATATTGCGCGGATTGTCGATCAATGGTCTTGGCGGCGCGATTGACGTCCACGCCATGCAGGTCGCGAGCCTGCACATCGAAAATTGCGTGATCTCGGGCGCGACATCTCACGGTGTGCTCAATGAGGCACCGGGTTCCGTACTGAGCGTGCTCGACACCGTCGTCCGCGGCAACGGCGGAGCGGGAATCTCGGTCGCTGCCAATTCAGCGGTCGTGATCGATCGCACGCGCGTAGAGAAAAATGGGGCCGATGGCTTTTTCCTGGCGACATCGACCGGCGAGGCGACGGCCACGCTCACTAACAGCGTGTTCGCATACAACGGCGCGAACGGCATCGCCGTGAATTCCAACGCCAATGCGAAAGTCTACGTGCAGGTCGAGGGCACCTCGATCTCGAGTAATGGCGCTCATGGCTTTGTCGCAGTCACGTCGGCGATGACATCCGACGCGCAAGTGTCCTTCGCGCGCAATGCGGTCAACGGCAATGGCGGCGATGGTATCACCCTGTCCGGGGCGACCGGGGCGATCCTGGCAACGCTGACGGTGCAATTGGCGGACAACGTCATGCACGCAAACAAAGGTGGCGGCTATCGGTCGGTGGGACACGTCAGCGCGCGGGCCAGCAACAATGTGGTCAGCGGGAACGGGTCCTATGCCTTTATCTGCGATGGCGCGAATATCCTGCGCTCGTACAACAATAACGTGGCGGACAGTTTCTTCGCCGCGGGCGGGTGCCATTTCACGGTGGCCTACTTCTAGCCGCAAACGGATTTCGTCAGCGCGAAACCGATATCGTGGTCCCCAAGGGGGGCAGTCGAGCCTCGATCGTTCCGGCAGGCTTCGACCGGCGGCGCCATCGAAGCGGCAGACGCCTCGGAATGGACGGCAGCGAAGTGAGCGCGGCCACTGCGGAGGGACGGCTCGAGGACGTCCGTCGGTACTGCGAGACCGACGTGACGAACACGTTCCTCCTTTAGTTGCGCTTCCGGCTGCTGCGCGGCGAGCTGACCGCGGGCGAGTACGCGAAGGAGGTCTCCTTCGCGCGCGAGAAGGTCGCGGCCGTCGACGCGCCGCACTGGCGCGAGTTCATCGCCGCGTGGGACGCGAACGCGCCTTGACCGGTGCCGAGTCGGCACAAGCGACCTTGTCGCGGCGGTAGCGGTCATCAAAGCGTTTGAAGTTGCGGGCTATACTCGCCTCTGCGCGGCTCTCCTGCAGCCGCCTGGGAGGAAAAGTGTCCATTCGATTCCTGGTCGTCGCACTGGTTTTCCTCGGCAGCGTCGAGATAGCCCACGCTGCTCAGCGCACCTTCGTCGCCAGCAACGGGCTGGATACCAATCCGTGCTCCATTGGCGCACCGTGCCGGTCCTTTGGAGCTGCAATTTCCCAGACGGACGTCGGCGGCGAGGTGCTCGTCGTTGACTCCGCAGGTTATGGACCAGTGACGATCACCAAGTCGGTCTCTCTGATTTCGCCCTCTGGCGTCTACGCCGGCATCAGCGTATTCAGCGGCGCCGGCATCACCATCGACGCCGCCGGGGCCATCGTCGTGCTGCGCGGGCTTTCGATCAATGGTCTTCTGGGCGGTGGAGATGGCGTTAATGTCATCCACGTGGCGCGACTTCGCATCGAGGGCTGCGAGATCTCGCGGATGGGCGCGATTGGCATAAGGAACAACGCCTCGGGTTCCGAAATGATTATTTTCGACACCATCGTGCGCGACAATGCCGGCGGCATTTCCATTGCCGCCGACTTGACGGCGCTCATCGATCACGTGCGCAGCGAGCGCAACGTATTCGACGGACTCTATATCGGTCCGGCAACCGGCGACGCCACGGCGACCGTCACCGACAGCGTATTCGCGTTCAACGGCATCAACGGAATCATCGTTAACGCCGCCGCAGGCGCGAACGCGTATGCACAAGTCGAGCGCACGACAGTGTCGCGCAATGGCGGTCAAGGAATCGCATTGACGGCGTCATCGTCAGGCGGCACGGTGCACGCCATGCTTACGCGTAATGCGATTCAAAGAAACTCCGGCCACGGCATCTTGATGTCGGGCGCCGCCCCGGGATTTGTGGGCGGGTTCGTCTCGGAGAACGCCATCCACGCAAACGGACTTGACGGAATCAACGTAGCGGGATCGGTCGATACCCACGCCAGCGCCAATACGGTGGGCGGCAATGGTGGCGACGCCTTCAACTGTTCGGCAGGTTCTGCAATTCGAACCCAGGGTAACAATAGTGCAGATAGCTTTCACAGTATCGGGGGCTGCCTTTTTTTCAATCCGGGAATCTAGGCGCCCGCCAGCCACTCAAATCGTGATGAACCCCATTGGCGCGAACTTGCCGCCCAGCGCTGATGCCGATGGTGTGTTCCACCAGCGCTCGAGCACCGTCGCGTAGACGTTGCGGAAGTCGAGCGCATAGCCGGTGTTGCCATCACCGCGGAGCCGGTCGAGCGACGGCGCTTCGCCGTAGAAACCGCCGGCGACCCGTCCGCCCAACGCGAAGTGGACGTTCGCAGTGCCGTGGTCGGTGCCGTTCGACAGGTTCTCCTTCGGGCGCCGGCCGAATTCGGCATACGTCAGCATCAGCGTGTCGTCCCAGCGGCCGAGCTCGTCGAGCGCGGACTTGAGGGCGACGACGCCTTGCGCAAGCTCGCCGAGCAGGCGCGCTTGCGTCGCGGGCTGACCGCTGTGCGTGTCGAATCCCGACAACGTGACCCGCACCACCGCGACGCCGCCGGGATTGGCGATCACCTGGCTCGCGGTCTTGATCGCGCTGCCGAAGCCGTTTGCGGGAAATTCGGTCTTGAACGCGTAGCGCGCATCGAGATGTGCCGCGGCCTGCACGATGTCCGCCTCGACCTTGAGAATGTGCTCCAGCGCTTTGTTGCGCGACTCGCCCGCAGGAGACGCGAGCTTCGCCCGGCGCAGGAACTGCTCGGTGTTGGCGAGCGCGACCGCGCGCGTGCCGCTGCCGGCGAGCGGCCCCAGGTCGTTGGAGCCGATGATGACGCCGTCGGCGGCGAAACCGCGCGGAACCGGCGCCGAGGCGAACGCGCGCGACAGCCAGCCGTCCGCCAGGTACTCATCGGGCTTCGACGCGGTGTCCCAGATCTCGATCGAGCGGAAGTGCGACAGATTCGGATCCGCGTAGCCCACGCCCTGAAGCACGGCCAGCCGCCGGTCTTTCCACATTGGCAGGAGCGGCGCGAGCGACGGATGCAATCCCGCGCGGTCGGACAATTGCACCACGGCATCGCGCGCGATCGCGATCTTCGGCCGCAGCGCGTAATAGTTGGCGTCGGTGTACGGGACCATCGTGTTGAGGCCGTCGTTGCCGCCCTTCAATTCGATCAGCACCAGGAGGTTGCGGTAGTTGGCAAGCGAGGGCGCGGCGGCGAAGGCCACACTCGCGGCGGGTCCGCCCAGCGCGCCGAGCGCTGCCGCGGAGAGCGTCGAGCGGAGGAAGGTGCGGCGCTTCATCGGCGCGGATCCGTCACTTGAGCTGGTACGCGGCGTCGAGCACGATCGCATGGACGAGCGTGCGTGAATCGGCGTCGTAGTCGGGTCGCTGCTGGGGTGCGGTAGCGAGAAGCAGTTGTTGCGCCGCGCGTGCGCGCTCGGCTGGCGCCACGCCAGAAAATTGCGCGATCCAGCGTGCGCTGTCGAAGTCGAGGCTTGCAAGTCCGCGCTCCATCTGGCGTACGAATCGCTGCTGGCGCGTCTTCTCGTTCGCTTCGCCGCCGGACGCCCCGATCATCGCAAGCGGCGGCGGTTCGCCCGCCCGCGTCACGCGATCGAGATACTGCTTGCGCGCGAGAAGCGTCGTGGAATTGATCCACGTCTCGCCACCGGGCCATCCCTTCACGTTCGGCGGCGACATCAGGTTCTGGCCCATGCCGGCGGCGGCCACCGCGAACGGCAGCGTCGTGCCGGGGGCGAGATCGAGTTGGCGCAGCGTGCCCACGACGAGTTCCGTCGGCGACTTCACCAGCACGCCGCGATTCCCGGGTGCGTAGAACGCATCGCCCGCGAGCAGTTCCTTCAGCGCAACTTTGATATCGTAGTTCGACTCGCGGAAGCGCCGGGCGATCCGCGCGACTTCCACCGGGTCGGGATCCGGCGAGACGAACTCGCGCCACAGCTTTGTCGTGAGGAATTCGGCGGTCTCGAGGCGCGCGAGCAGGATGTCCAGCACTGCATCGCCGTCGAACCGCCCTGCCTTCGCAAGCACGACCTTGGTTCCGTCGTCGTGCAGCCGGGAACGGAAGACGAACGTGCCGGTCTCGCGCTCGAGGCTCCAGCCGGTGAACGCGCGCGCGGCCTCCTTCACGTCCTGCTCGGTGTAATGACCTTCGCCGAGCGTGAAGAGCTCCATCACCTCGCGCGCGAAATTCTCGTTCGGTGCGCCTTTGCGGTTCTGCACGGCGTCGAGATAGACAATCATCGCCGGATCCTTGGCGATCGCATGCAGGAAGGCGCCGAAGTTGCCGAGCGCGTATTCGCGCAGCGTGACGTTCTGCCGGTACATGAGGCGCGCGATCCGCACTTTCTGCTGCGCAGATACAAAGTGGTTGTGCCAGAAGAGCGTCATTCGCTCGGTGAGCGGCGACGGCGTGGCGAGCATTTCCTGCACCCACCAGGCGCGGAGCTCGAGTCCTTCGCGGACCTGCTGCTGCTGGAACGCCTTGCGCTCGGCTTCCGGCACGTTCTCGCCGCGCGGCGGGCGCAGCGGCGACGTGTCCAGCGCCGACGCGGGGGGCGGCGTGACTGCCGTCGTGCGCGTCTCGCGCAGGAGCTTCGCGACCGCGTCGGCGCGGGTGAGCGGCGCGTAAACGCGCACCTCAGCGTCGGTCGGGCCGAACCCGGTCCGGGCCAGCAAGTGTCGCGCGTCGTCGTAGCCCAGGACCGCGCTGGACGCCGCTGGCGCCGGCACGCTCGCGCATGCAACGACAGCGACGAGCGTGCGGATCGCGGCTGCGACGAACGTGCTGGACGGCATGTCGAATCGACCTCCCGGACGCGCCGGGGCGATTCCCCGCGCTGCACTCCCCAACGCGCCAAGGTACGCGCCTGTTGACGCGCCGTCTGTCGCAACATGTAACAGGCGGTTGCGCCGGCCGTGGCCTACAGTGTCACGGCGCCCCGGCCGAGTTCGATCACCTGTCCGGAGACGCGGATGCGCCGGTCGACGCCGACCTCGAGCCCCAGCCGGCAGGGTCGCGCCACCTGATCGCCTTGCGCAATCTCGAGCACCTGCGGCAACGGCGCGCCGGTCGCGAGCAGCCAGCCGCCGAGATTGGCGCAGGCGGAACCCGTGCCTGGATCCTCGACGACGGCCCCATGTTTGGGGAAGAAAAAGCGGGCCACGATCCGGCGCGGGTCGCCGTCCTCGCGCGCCCAGAGATAGGCCATCGAGCGCGTGCCGTTGCTCGCGTGCTTTTGCAGGAGATCGGGGCGTGGCGCGGCGCGGCGCACGGCGTCGGTACTGGCGAGGGGGATGACGAACTGATCGGATCCCGTGTCGACCCACAACGGCGGTTCCGCCGGATTCGGCGCGACATCGCTTTCGGCGAGACCAAGCGTGGCGGCAAGCTCGGCGCGGGTGGCGATACTTGCGCGATGCTTCGGTGCGTTCGCCGAGAGCGTCCACCGGTCGCCCTGCGCGGACACGGGGATCACGCCGGCACGCATCTCGAGGGTCAAAGTGTCGCCCGTCGCTGCGAGCGAGCGCACGACGTGCGCGGTGCCGAGCGTCGGATGGCCGGCGAACGGCATTTCGAAGGTCGGCGTGAAGATGCGCACGTGCGCGCTCGCCGCCGTCGACGGCAGCACGAACGTGGTCTCCGAGAGGTTGAACTGCAGCGCCAGCGCCTGCATCGTCGCGTCGTCGAGCCCACGTGCATCCTCGAAGACGCACAGCGGATTGCCGGCGAGCGCGGTTTCGGCAAAGACGTTGACGATTCGATAACGATACGAGGGCACGGGAAATCCTCCGGCATGAATTGCGGCGGTCACGCGGCGGCGCGCGCGCGCACCGCGGCATCCAGCGACTGCGCAAGCGCCCGGAAGGCGTCGCCGTCGATGGCGGAAGGCGCGATGGCGATGGCATCGCCGTAGCGCGGGAAGTTGCGCTCGATGGCGCGGGCGTAGGTGGGATCGTAGTGCTGCGCGAGAAGCTCGCCGACGACCGTGTCCCAGTCGCCGGCCACGGCGGCGGCATTCCAGCGTTCGATGGTCTTTCGTCCGTGCAGCGGGACGAGATGCGCGAGCCGGGCCGACAAGGTCGCCGGGTCGGCGAGGTAGTGCGCGTATTCGTCCTTCAACAACGCAACGCGTAGCCCGAGCGGCAACTCGACGCGAATGCAGGGTGCGGCGCGCATCGCCGTGAGGAGCGCGTCGGGAACCTGGACGGTGCCGATCTTCTTGCTCTCCGATTCCACGTAGACGACGCGCGCGGGATCAAAGCGCTCGAGCGCCACCGCCAGTTCGCTGTCGAACGTCTTTTGCGTGGGTTGTCCCTCGCCCGGCAGATCGCCCAGCAGCGATCCGCGATGCTTCGCGAGCGCTTCGAGGTCGAGCACTTGCGCCCCCACAGCGGAGAGCGCGTCGAGCAGCCGGCTCTTGCCCGATCCCGTGAGCCCGCAGATGACCGCGAAGCGCAAGCGCGACGGAAGGATCTCGAGCTGCGTGATCACGTGCCGGCGCCAGGCTCGGTAGCCCCCTTCGAGCTGGACGGCGCGCCAGCCCACCTCGTTCAGGAGGTGCGCAAGCGAGCGGCTGCGCTGTCCGCCGCGCCAACAATATATTACGGGAGCCCAGCCGCGCGGCTTGCCGGCGAACGCGCCTTCGAGCATGCCGGCGATGTTGCGGGCGACGAGCGCCGCACCCGCGCGCTTGGCGGCGAAGCCCGATTCCTTCGCGTACAGCGTGCCGATCCGCGCCCGCTCGGCGTCGTCGAGGACCGGCCTGTTTTCAGCGCCGGGTATGCGATCCTCGGCGAATTCGGAGGGCGAACGAACGTCGACGCGATCCGGATACTCTGCGAGCTTGTCCACCGTGATGGTGCGATTGTCGCGCGGGGGGCCGTTCGACGCGGGCGGCGCGCCGGTCCTCATCGTGCCTTCGCGAGCAGCGGCGAGAGCACCGGCCACACGTTGTCGAGCAGCTTCGGTTGCGCGGCCGCGGTCGGATGTATGCGGTCGGGCTGGAAAAATTCGTCGCTCTCGGCGAAGCCCGCGAAGAAGAACGGGACGAGCGCCGCGCCGTTCGATTTCGCAACCTCGCCATAAATTGCGCCGAAGTCGCGGGTGTAGGTGGGGCCGTAATTCGGGGGCAGCCGCATGCCGACGACGACAGGCTTGGCGCCCGCCTTGCGAACGGCCGCGATCATCGCGTCGAGGTTGTCCCGGGTCGACTTGAGATTGCCGCCGCGCAGGCCGTCGTTGCCGCCCAGCTCGACGACGACGACCCCGGGTTTGTGCTGCGCGAGCAGCGCCGGGAGTCGGGCGCGGCCGCCCGCCGTCGTGTCGCCCGTGATGCTGGCGTTGACGACGCGCCAGGGAAGTCGCTCCGCATCGATCCGCGCCGCGAGCAGGTCGACCCATCCGGTGCCCTTCGTGAGGCCGTAGGCCGCCGAAATCGAGTCGCCGACGACGAGCACGACTGGTGCATTCAAATCGGCGCGCGCGGCCGACAGGATCGTCGTCGCGACGAGCGCGAGAAGCACGGTGGCGATGCGGGCAAGCGGTGATGGGCGGATCGACATTGCGATTCATCGTGTGTGGCTGCGAGCATGGATTGTAGAGGGACTGGGCGGCCGCGGCAAAAGCATGCGCCGAATGGCCGACGGACCGGCTTGCGCCATCATGCGTAAAATCGCGGATGCACGAGAACCCGATGGCCGCACATTCCCCGGCAGGCAAGACCGACGTCGAAACGGTGGCCGCGCCGGCATTCACGGTCGTCCTGTCGACCTACAATCGCAGCAACATCCTTCCCTTCGCGATCGAAACGGTCCGCTGGCAGACCGGCGCGGACTGGGAACTGCTCGTCATCGGCGATGCCTGCACCGACGATTCGGAAGAGGTTGTCGCTCGCTTCGCCGATCCGCGGATCCGCTTCATCAACCTGCGCGAGCGCGTCGGCGACCAGTCGGGGCCCAACAACGAGGGCGTGCGCCAGGCGCGCGGGCGGCTCGTCGCGTTCCTGAATCATGACGATCTCTGGTTCCCCGACCATCTCGAGCGGATGCTGCCCGCATTTGCCGACGACGCGGTCGACATGGCGTTCGCGATGCCGCTGGAGGTGGAGGCGGGCGGGCGCTTCCGCGTGAACATGGTGTATCCCGATGGCGAATACGACCCGCGTGGCGCCCCGCCGATTCCGAGCTGGGTCGTGCGGCGCAGCGCCTTTGAGCGGTTCGGTCCGATGCGGCGGCGTGACGAATGCTGGAGCCTGCCCACGCAGGACTGGCTTTTTCGCGCGTGGAAGCGAGGCGCGCGCGTCGTTCACGTCGCGGCGCCGACGCTTATCGTGATCACCTCGACGACCCGGCGCGACACGTATCGCGACCGCCACGAACACGAGCAGCGGCACTGGTTCGACGCCATGCGCGACGATCCCGGGCTTCGCGAGCGCGCGCTCGTCGAATCGCTGTCGCATCCGCAGCCCACGCACCTGCGCATGCTGCGCGGGGGCGTCCTCTGGAAGGCCCTGGGCATGCGTGCCCTCGCGCGGATCGCCCTGGCCCTGGGGGGCGAGCCGGAGGCGGTATACTTTTACCTCAACTATCCCAAGCGGTGGGGCTTCCTGCCGCGCCGCGGCGCCGTGTTCGCGGAACTCTATCGCCGGCGCGGACTGTCGGCATGGAAAGACAAATGAAACCGCGCAGCCCCGGTCGCAAGCCCGCGCTTCCCACGCCCGATTTTCTGCTCGACGGCAAGCGCGATGCGCAGAGCATCACGCGCGACTGGCAAATGCTGCGGGAGCCGATCGCGGGTGTCGACGTTCGCGAAACGAAGAACGTCCTCAAGGACAACGGGTATCTCACCGAAATCTGGCGGGACGATTGGGGCCTGGCGCCGGCCAGCGTCGCGCAGGTGTTCCAGGCGCTGATCGAGCCGCGCGGCATTTCGGCGTGGCATGTCCATGTGCACGCGACGGACCGGCTGTTCGCCAACCACGGCCGGCTCAAGATCGTGCTGTACGACGCGAGGCGCGACTCGGTGACGGCGGGCCGCATCAACGTGTTTCATTGCGGCACTGCCCGGCCGATGCTGATTTCGGTGCCGCCCGGCGTGTGGCACGGCGTGCAGAACGTGGGCGCCGTGCCCGCGCTGCTGCTGAACCTCCCCGATCGCGCCTACGCATACGAAACGCCGGACCACTGGCGATTGCCCCCGGATACTGATTGCATCCCCTATTCGTTCCATCAGGGTGCGGAGTCGCAGCGCGGCGATTCCTCCGGCCGATTCTGATCCCTGTCGTCGTCCGGTCGGCTTGCGGCGCGCCGGATCGCCCCCACCTGATCCGGATATGACTGTTCCCATTCTTCGCGCCGCGCGCCTCACCAAAGTCGTCACGAGCGGCGAGGCACCGCTGACGATCCTCGACGCCGTGACCTTCGACGTCGAGCCCGGCGCGTCCGTCGCGATCGTCGGCGCCTCGGGGTCGGGCAAGACGACGCTGCTCGGATTGCTTGCCGGTCTCGACCGCCCGAGCGATGGCGAGGTCTGGCTCGACGGCATCGCGCTGTCCACACAGGACGAGGACGCGCGCGCCGCGCTGCGCCAGCGCCTGCTGGGCTTCGTGTTCCAGTCGTTCCAGCTGCTGCCCGCGCTGACGGCGCTGGAGAACGTGATGCTGCCGCTCGAGCTCGCCGGCGCTTCGGACGCGACCGCCCGTGCCGCCGAGTGGCTCGATCGCGTGGGCCTCGCGCGCCGGCGCACGCACTATCCAAAGCAATTGTCGGGCGGCGAACAGCAGCGGGTCGCGATCGCGCGCGCGTTCGCCGGCGAGCCCAAGCTGCTGATGGCCGATGAACCGACGGGCAATCTCGATAACGCGGCCGGTGTCGAGGTGGCGGACCTGATGTTTCGCCTGAACCGCGAGCGCGGCACGACGCTGCTGCTCGTCACGCACGATGTCGGCCTCGCGTCGCGCTGCGCTCGCCGCATTTCGCTTGCTGGCGGCCGCCTCGTCGGCGACGAACTCGCCGAGACGTCCGCCTGACGTCATGCAATCGCTGAAGCTCGCGTTGCGGATGCTCTCGCGCGACTGGCGCGCGGGCGAGCTGACGGTGCTGATCGCCGCAATCGTGCTCGCGGTCGGCAGCGTGGGCACGGTTGCGTTCTTCGCCGATCGCGTCAAGACCGCGCTCACGCGCCAGGCGAACCTGCTGCTGGGCGCGGATGTGCTCGTCTCCGGAGATCGGGCACTGCCGCCATCGCTCGCGGACGAGGCGCGCCGCCGCGGCCTCGCGGCCACGCCCGCGCTCAAGTTCAACAGCATGGTGCAGCGTGCGAGCGCTGATGCAGGCGCCGGCGCGGTGCTCGCCGACGTGAAAGCGGTCGCACCCGGCTATCCGTTGCGTGGCGCGATCATGCTGGTCGACTCCAACGCGCCCGACGGCTCGCGTGCGACTGGCATTCCGCCGCGAGGGGAGGCATGGCCCGATGCGCGTCTCGCGGCGCGCCTCGGCGTTGGCGTCGGCGATTCCATAGCCGTCGGCGAGGCGACGCTCGTGGTCGGCGCCGTCGTGCAGCAGGAACCCGAAGTGGCGAGCGGACTGCTTTCGATCGGCCCGCGGCTGCTCGTCAATCTCGACGACGTCCCCGCGACCAATCTCCTGCAGCCCGGCAATCGCGCGACGTGGCGGCTGCTCGTCGCCGACCTTTCGGATCGCGATCGGCTCGATCCGTTCCTCAAATGGCTGTCGGCGGAGCTGAAACCCGGGCAGCGAATGGAAAACGTGCGCGACCTGCGCCCGGAAGTACGGCAGACGCTCGAGCGCGCGGACCAGTTCCTCGGGCTCTCCTCACTCGTCGCGGTCGTGCTCGCCGCGGTGGCCGTCGCACTTGCCGCGTCGCGTTACCTGCGCCGCCACCTCGACACGGCGGCGATGCTCCGCTGCTTCGGCGCATCGCGCGCCCGGACGCTCGCGCTTTTCGTGCTGCAGTTCGCGATCGTTGCGCTCGTCGCAAGCGCGGCGGGCATCCTGCTGGCGCTGGCCGGCCAGCCGCTGCTGGTGGTGCTGCTCGGATCGATCGCCGCGGGCGATCTGCCCGCGCCCGGCGTCATGCCGGCGCTCGCCGCCTTCGCGACGGGCATCCTGCTCTTGCTCGGATTTGCGCTTCCGCCACTGATCGCGCTTGCCGGCGCGCCTCCGTTGCGCGTGCTGCGGCGCGACCTGCCGCGGCCGCGTCCCGGCGGGATCCTCGCGTACGCGCTCGGCGCCTCGGTGATCGCGGCGCTCATCGGCTGGCAGGCGCAGGACGCGAAGACCGGTGCCATCGTCGTTGCCGGCATCGGCGGGTTGCTCGCTGCCGCAGCGCTGACCGCATGGATCCTGGTGGTGCTGCTGAAGCGCCTGCCGCAGCGCGGCGTGACGTGGCGCTTCGGCCTCGCGAACCTGCGGCGCCGACCGCTCGCCTCCAGCCTGCAGATCGGCGCGCTCGCGCTGGGTTTGATGGCGCTCCTGCTGCTCACCGTCGTGCGCGGCGACCTCATGCGCAACTGGCGCGCGAGCCTGCCGCCCGACGCGCCGAACCATTTCCTCGTCAACGTGCTGCCGGACCAGGTCGACGGCGTGCGCGCCGCGCTGAAGGCGGTGACCGGCACCGACACGCCGCTCTATCCGATGGTGCGCGGCCGCCTCGTCGCGGTCAACGGCGCGCCGCTCGACACCACGACGTACAGCGACACGCGGGCGCGCCGCCTCGCCGAGCGCGAATTCAACCTGTCGTGGGCGAGCGAATTGTCGAAGACGAATCGCATCACCGCGGGCGCGTGGTTCGGCGCCGCGACGGGCCCCGATGCCGGCATCTCGATGGAGGAGGGGATCGCAACCCAGTTGAAACTGAAGCTCGGCGACGCCCTGACATGGGACTTGGCCGGCCAGACGGTCACCGCGAAGATCACGAGCCTGCGCAAGGTGGAGTGGGACAGCTTCCGTCCGAATTTCTTCACGTTGTTCGCGCCGGGCGTTCTGGAGTCGATGTCGATCACCTATCTCGGCGCGGCGCGGATTCCCGAGGGACCGCAGTCGGGCGCATGGCTCTCATCGTTCGTCCAGCAGTTCCCGAACGTGCTCGCGATCGACGTCGGCGAGATCATCCATCAGGTGCAGGCGATCATGGAGCAGGTCGCGCGCGCGGTCGAGTTCGTGTTCCTGTTCACGCTGCTGGGCGGGCTTCTGGTGCTGCAGGCCGCCATCGCGGCCACCCAGGACGAGCGTCGCTTCGACGCCGCGATCCTGCGCACGCTCGGCGCGTCGCAGGCGCAGCTTCGGGCCGCGCAAGTCGCCGAATTCCTGGTGCTGGGTGCGCTCGCCGGGCTGCTTGCGGCCGGCGGTGCGACGGTCATCGGTTACGTCCTCTCGGATCGCGTCTTCCAGATTCCGTTCGCGTGGAATCCGCTCGTGTGGCTCTACGGCCTCGGGGGCGGATCCATTGTGGTGACGCTCGCCGGCTGGCTCGGGACGCGCGGCACGGCGCGGCAGCCGCCGCTCGAAGTCATACGCCAGCTGGCCTGACGACGTTATTTTCCCGCGAGCACCGATTCGCGCGCGAGCAGCCGCGCGACCAGCGTCAACGCGATCGCCACGAGCGCGAACGGCACCACGCACGATTGCAGCAGGTCGAGCCACACAAGCGCCTCGCCGCGCAGCGCCCGGGACAGCAGCGAATACTGGCCGGACACCGGGATCCAGGTGATCCACGGCGGATCCTTGTTTTGCAGGAACATCGGAAGGAACGGGATGATCGCGACGAAGGTGAGCAGCAGCGAGACGTTGGCCTGCGCTTCCTTGAACGTGCGGCCGCGAGCGCCGACGTAGAGCATCACCGCGGGCATCAGCATGACCAACGGCACCAGCACGACCAGGAAGCGGACGAGCGTGGTGAGGCTGAACAGGAACGGTATGCCCACCGCGGGCAGCGGTGCAAACCGCAACGTCATGTAGAAGCCGGAGAGCGTCAGCAGGACCACCGTCGCGTCGAGCGCCACGACGGCCACCCATTTGCCCGTGGCAAGCTCCACCGGGCGCGCAGGGGTCGTCAGCAGCGGCTCCAGCGACTGGCGTTCGCGCTCTCCCGCGGTGGCGTCGAGCGCCGCGGCAAGCCCCCCCATCAGCGCCGCGAAGAGTCCGTAATAAGCGACGAGGAACAGCACGATCGAGCCCGAGCTCTGCGGCGTCGCGAGGTCGTGCACCTCGACATCCAGCGGACTCGCGACCTCCGGCGACACGCCGCGCAGCACAAGGCGGCCGCGCCCCCATTCGCGGTTGAACGCGCGCAGCAGCGACTCCGTCTGCTCGATCGACGCGCGGGCGCGGTCGCGCGAGCGGTCGTAGTAGAGGCGCACGATGCCCGGCTTGCCGCGGGCAACATCCTCGTCGAATTTTTCGTCGATGTCGAGCGCGACATCGAGTTCGCCATCGCGCACGCGGGCCTCGAAATCCGCGGGTGCGGGCCTGATCGCCACCTGCTGGCGGGCGAGGAATTCGACGAGCGCGGGCGCGTGCGCGGCGCCCGCGACCGGAAGCTCCAGCACGCGCGCCCTGCCCGTTTGCGACGCGAAGAGCTGCATCATCAGCACGAGGAATATCGGGCCGAACAGCGCGGGCATCAGCGTCACGAGCGCCGTGCGGCGATCGCGCAGCGTGTCGACGATCTCCTTGGCGACAATCGTGGCGACGCGTCCGAGCGCCGAATCGTTGCGGGCGCCCGTCATGCCGCAAGCCCTTCGCCGGACCCCAGCAACGCAACGAAGGCATCCTCGAGCGACGACGCGCCCGATTGCGCGAGGATTTCATCGGCGGTGCCGCTCGCCACGACCTTGCCGTGGCCGAGGATCACGATCCGGTCGCAAAGCGCCGTGACTTCCTGCATCACGTGGGAGCTGAAGAGCAGGCACTTGCCGCCGGCGCGCAGCCGGCGCAGGAATTCGCGCAGCGCGCGCGTGCTCATGATGTCGAGACCGTTCGTGGGCTCGTCGAGCAGGATCGTGTGCGGATCGTGGACGAGCGCGCGGGCAATGGCCACCTTCATCCGCTCGCCCTGCGAGTAGCCCTGCGCGCGCCGGTCGGCGATATCGGTCATGCCCAGCACCGCGACGAGCTCGTCGATGCGCGCGGCGAGCTCCGCCCCCGCGAGCCCATGCAGCGCGCCGTAGTACCGGATGTTTTCGCGGCCGGTGAGGCGCGGATAGAGCCCGCGCGCATCGGAGAGCACGCCGATGCGTCGGCGCACGGCATACCGGCCGGCCACCACGTCGAGACCGTCGATCGTCGCGTGCCCTGCATCAGGCGTCATCAGCGTCGAGAGCATGCGCAACAGCGTCGTCTTGCCGGCGCCGTTCGGCCCCAGCAGCCCGGTGATCTCGCCGTCCGCCGCCGCGAAGGAAACGCCTGCGACCGCCTTGATCTCGGCGCGCTTGCCGAACGACTTCTCGAGTCCGTCGACCGCGATCATCGGCGTGCGCCCAGCCGGTCGGGCCACGGCATCGGGCGAGTGCTGGTTTCGAAGTGCCGCACGCACGCCGCCGGCAACGACGCGAACGTGGGATCGTCGATGAACGCCGCGATGAGGCGCGGCGCGCAGGCATGCGACGACACGATGTGCCCGTAGCCTTTGGCGACGATGTGGCGGCTCCGCGACAACGTCTTCGCCACGAGGTCGCCGCCCGAAGGCGGTGTCACCGGATCGAGGCCGCCCGAGAGGATCAGCACCGGAATGTCGCTCGTGACCGGCGTCGCGGCATCGTCGGGCGCCGTGCCGTGCGGCCATACGTCGCACACGGCGAGCGCGCGCTCGGCCAGCGCCTTCGAACGAATGCCCGCAAGCGCCTGCCGCGCGTCGGCGGACGCACGCGGGACATCCTCGGTGCACGTCACGGAGTAGTGCAGCGCGGCGTTCACCTGCTCGGCGAGGTTGCCGGTGAAGAGCTGCGCGGTGGCGAGCAGCGGGCCGAAGTCGCCGGCCTGCGCGCGGGCGATGATTTCCGGCATCAGCGCCGCGAGCTCCGGCGAATAGGTGAGCGGCTGCAGTGCGGCAAGCACGTGGTCGAAGGTGAGGTGCACGGATTGCGTTGCGCCCGTGCGCGGATCGGTCACCTCGATGTCCTGTCCGTCCGGCAGCAGCCGATAACGGATGGCGTTGAGCGTCGAGGGAAGATCGGGATGCGCGGCGCGGCACGACGCCGTGTTGGCGCAGCTCTCCAGGACGTCGCTCAGCGCACGGTCGCGCGATGGCCAGATGTCGAGGCTCACGATCATCGACGGCGGCGCCACCCCGTCCAGTACTACGCTGCGCACGCGGTCGGGATGGCGGCGCACATATTCGAGCGCGGCGCGCGTCCCGTACGAGCCGCCCCACAGGTTGATTTTCTCGTAGCCGAGCGCGGCTCGCATCGCGTCCAGGTCATCGACCCACGCGGCGGTCGTGTACTGGGCGGGATCGACGCCACGCGCGACGAGCTCTTTCGCGCACGCCGCCGCCCTCGGCACGGGATCGAGCTCGAGGCCGCCTTCGAAACTCTCGTCCGGCGCGAAGGCGGCACAGGTGAGCGGCGACGAGCGGCCCGTCCCGCGCGGATCGATGAGGACGATGTCCCGATCCTTGCGTACGCCGGTCATCCGCGCCGCGAACGGCGCGAGATAGGTCGCTGCCTGTCCCGGCCCGCCGGGGAGAATGAACAACGGATCGGGGCGCGGACTCAAGGTGTTCGCCGGCAGGATCGCCACCGTCAGCGTGATCTGGCGGCCGTGCGGCGCCGCCCGGTTCTCCGGGACCGTGAGCGTGCCGCATTGCGCCGCGACGGCAAGCCGCGGCAGCCGGCACTCGGTCAGCGCGAGCGAGCGCCGCGACGTGTCGCCGACATCGCTGCATGCGACAGTCACGAGGCACGTCATGGCGGCCACGGTCAACGCGCCGATTCGGGAGAGGCCGATCATCGCGGCCGATGGTAGCAGGGCCAAGTAGGGCCAGACTCGATTTTTTGCGCTACGATGCCCGCACCCTCCTGTTTCCCCTAAAAGCCGAGTCTGACCCTGCTTATGGCGACGCGCGACCTCGAACCTGGCATCGTCACCGACCTGACGAACCGTCTCAGCTACGCCGGCTATCTGCGCCTCGACAAGGTCCTGTCCGCGCAGGAGCCCCTGTCGGGCACGGCGAGCACACCTCCGCGGCACGACGAGATGCTGTTCATCATCCAGCACCAGACGTCCGAGCTGTGGATGAAGCTCGCGATCCACGAGCTCAAGGCCGCGCTCGCGTTCGTGCGGCAGGACCGGCTCGACGCGACGTTCAAGATCCTCGCGCGCGTCAAGCTGATCCAGAAGCAGTTGTTCGAGCAATGGGCGGTGCTGGAAACGCTGACGCCGTCCGAATTCGAGGCCTTCCGGCCGGCGCTCGGCAGCTCATCGGGATTTCAGTCGGCCCAGTATCGCGCGCTCGAGTTCCTGCTCGGCAGCAAGCAGGCCGCGATCGTCGACGTGTTTCGCTACGACCCGGCAACGCACGCCGAGCTGACCGCGCTGCTCCACGCGCCGTCGCTCTACGACGAATACCTGCGCCACCTCGCGCGGCGGGGCCTGCCGGTTCCGCCGGCGTGCGTCGAGCGCGACTGGTCGCAACCGTACGTGCGCAATACGGATCTCGTCCCGGTGTTCAAGACGATCTACGACAATCCGGAACGGTGGTGGGACGCCTACGAGATGGCCGAGAAGCTGGTCGACGTCGAGGAGGCGTTCCAGCTGTGGCGTTTCCGGCATCTCAAGACTGTCGAGCGGACCATCGGCCACAAGACGGGGACCGGCGGATCGTCCGGCGTGAGCTTTCTCAAGCGCGCGCTCGATCATCAGTTCTTCCCGGAGCTGATCGACGTGCGAACGGTGATCGGTCGCCCGTGAGCTTCGTCGTTTCCGCTGACGCAGGCCCGTTGACCGAAGAAGAGGTGCGCGCGCATGTGGCGCCGCTGTTTTCGCGTGCGCTCGCCGCGCACCGCGACCGCATCTACCTCGCGAACCATTCGCTCGGGCGGCCGCTCGATGCGACCGCGGACGATGTCCGCGACGGGCTCGCGCACTGGTACGCGGAGCTGGGCGATGCCTGGGACGCGTGGAACGCCGAAATCGGTGGCTGGCGCGAGCGCCTTGCCGCGTTGATGGGTGCGCCGCGTCCGGACTGCGTCGTGCCGAAAACGAGCGCGGGCCAGGGGCTGCGCGCCGTGCTCAATTCGTATGCGACCGTGCCGCGCGTGGTCGCGACGCGCGGCGAATTCGACTCGCTCGACGTGATCCTGCGCGAATATGCGCAGCGCGGCCGGATCGCGCTCTCCTTCGTCGAGGCGCGCGACGACGGCCTCTTCACAGCCGACGATCTCCGCGCGACGGTAGGCCGCGGCGCGGACCTCGTTATCGTGTCGCACGTGTTGTTCCAGACGGGGCAGATGCTGCCCGAGCTGCCGTCGATCGTCGGCGCTGCGCACGCAGGTGGTGCGCGGATCCTGCTCGACATCTATCATTCGCTCGGCGTGTTGCCCGTCGACCTTGCGGCCCTCAATGTCGACTTCGCGCTGGGCGGAAGCTACAAGTACCTCCGCGGCGGTCCCGGAGCGTGTTACCTGTACGTGCAGCCGACGCACCTCGACGCCGGGCTGCGCACGCTCGACACCGGGTGGTTCGCCAAGGACTCGCCGTTCAGCTACGAACGACCGGATCCGCCGCGTTACGCGCAAGGCGGCGACGCATGGCTCGAATCGACGCCCGCGGTGCTGCCGTTCTACCAGTCGCGCGCGGGCCAGGTCTTCACCCAGGCGATAGGCGTGGCGCGGCTGCGCGCGCATTCGCTCCTGCTGCAGCAACGGCTGGTCGCACTGCTCGGAGCGCGGGGTATCGACGCAAAGGGGGGCACGCGGGATCGTGGCGCCTTCGTCGTCGTTCGCCATCGCGAGGCTCGCGCATGGGCCGACGCGCTAGCCTCCCGCGGCATCGTCACCGACGCTCGCGGCGAATGGCTGCGCTTGTGTCCCGACGTGCTGACCACAGAGGCGGAACTCGATCGGGCGGCGAGCGAGCTCGCGGAGGTCTCCGCCACGGGCTGACGATCCGTCCGGCGGTCAGTCGTCGCCGCCGATGCCGGAATACCCGTCGGTCGGCGTCTCCTCCTTCCGCGCGCGGTCGAGGTCGGCCTGCAGGCGTTCCGCGCCGGTGAAGAACGAAGCGTCGTCCTGCGGCGCCACCAGCCGGACGGACGGCGGATACAGCTTGCGCACATACGACTGACGGCTCACCCAAGGTCCCGTTTCGTACTGGTATTGCGCAAGCGTCTGGGTGGCGATCGCCGCGGCGCCGAGGCCGAAGACGATGGTGGCCTTGAGCCTCCGGTGCGCGGGCCCGATCTCGCGCAGATGGAAGTAGCACAGCGCGGCGAACAGCATCCACGCGCCGACATACGAAAAATCGGCCAGCACGCGCCAGGAC